>JAYRTA010000114.1:0-6146 GCA_041919875.1 Arenimonas sp. | reverse complement strand
TGCTGGCGGTGGTGGTGTTCCTGTTCGCGTTCTCGACCATGATCACCTGGGCCTATTACGGCGCCATCGCCTGCGGCTTTCTGCTGCGGGAATCGCGCCTGGCCGCGGTGGCCTTCAAGCTGGTGTTCCTGGCGATGGTGGTGGTGGGCTGCTCGGTGCCGCTGTCGAGCCTGATGGACATGGCTGATTCGCTGCTGCTGCTGATGGCCCTGCCGAACCTGGTCGGCGTCTACCTGCTGCTGCCGGCCCTGCGCCGGGAACTGGCCGCCTACCGCGGCCGCCTGGCGGCGCGGGGTCGGCGATGAGCGACGCCGGCCAGGACGTGCAGTCGCTGGGCGAACAGCTGCGCGAGGCGATCGCCAACGTGCCCGAGGGCTCGCTGCGCCTGGGCGGCCTGCTCGACCAGTTCGGCGACGAGGGCCTGCTGCTGCTGAGCGCGCTGATGGTGCTGGTGTTCCTGGTGCCGGTCTCGATCCCGGGCGTGAGCACGGTGTTCGGCGGCGCCATCCTGCTGGTGGGCATCAGCCGCATCCGCGGCCGGCCGCTGTGGCTGCCGCGGCGCCTGAAGGAGCGCGAGCTGCCCGGCGAGAAGGTGCGCAGCGCGCTCCAGGCCGGCCTCAAGTGGGTGCAGCGCTTCGAGCGGATCAGCCGGCCGGGGCGCCTGGCCTGGCTGGCCGACCGCAGCGGCTGGCGCCTCACCGGCAACCTGGCCTTCACCAGTTCGGCCATCCTGCTGATGGCCCCGCTGGGGCTGGTGCCCTTCAGCAACACCCTGCCGGCGATCGCGCTGCTGTTCTACGCCATCGGCTTCATCCAGCGCGATGGCGGCGCGATCCTGATCGGCCATGTGGCCCAGCTGGCCACGATGGTGTACTTCGCCCTGCTGGCCCTGGGCGGCGGCGCCGCGGTGCAGGCGGTGCGCGACTGGGCCGGGGGCTGGTTCGGGGGCTGAACCGGGTCAGGCGACCCGGTAGTAGTCCTTGGCCGGATAGCGCCGGGCATAGGCGATGAAGGCCGCCGCCGCGGCGAAGGCGAAGGCCGCGAAGAAGAACATCAGGAAGGCCGGTTCGCTCAGTCCGGTCGAGGAAATGCGCTCGATCACCGCCGGGTGGCGCACGCCGGCATTGGTCAGCAGCACCCACAGCCCGCCGAAGGTGCTGGTGAGGTACCAGAAGGCCATGATCACGCCCTTCATCGCATGCGGCGCCTGGCTGTAGGCGAATTCGAGCGCCGTCGCCGAGACCAGCACCTCGCCGAAGGTCAGCAGCAGGTAGGGAATGGACTGCCAGCCGATGTGCAGGCCGTTGCCGCCGTCGAGCTGCAGCTGGATCAGGCCGGCCACGATCCACGAGAACCCCGAGATCGCGATGCCCCAGCCCATGCGCTTGATCGGCGTGGGGTCGAAGGCCCAGCGGCGCAGGGCCGGGTACAGCACCAGGTTGTTGAACGGGATCAGCGCCATCACGAACAGCGGGTTGAGCGCCTGCATCTGCGAGGGCGTGGCGATCCAGTTGCGCATGAACTCGCCGGCCGCGCCCGGCAGCCAGTCGAAGGTGGGCATGGCCATGGCCTTGCCCTGGATCACCCAGGTCGAGGCCTTCTGGTCGAACAGCGACCAGAACGGCGTGACCAGGGCGAACACGATCAGGATGCGCATCACCGCGCGCACGCCCTCGATGGCCTCGGGCGGATGGTCGGCCGCGGCGCGCTGCAGCTGCAGCGAGGCGCCGACGCTGACCGAGGCGATCAGCACGCCCAGAGCCAGGCAGGCGGTGATGACGAAGCCCCAGCCCTCGGGCCACACCGCCGCGTCCACCGCCCACAGGGAAAGCATCGCGACCGCCAGCACCACGCCGGTCCCCGCCAGCAAGGTGCCGGCGCCGTAGCCGTGGCCGAGCAGGGCGGTGCGCACCACGCGCAGGAAGGAATGCGGGTCGTTGGCCACCGGCGGCACGTGCACGTACTGGCGCCGGCCCAGCCAGAAGATCAGGGTGGCGATGAACATCAGCACGCCCGGGATGCCGAAGGCCCAGGCCGGGCCCCAGTTGCGCAGCACGGCCGGCATCATCAGCGAGGCGAAGAAGCTGCCGAAGTTGATGATCCAGTAGAAGGCATCGAACACCACCCGGGCCCGGTGCTTGTTGGTCTGGTCGAACTGGTCGCCGACGAAGGACACCACCAGCGGCTTGATGCCGCCCGAGCCGAGCGCGATCAGGAACAGGCCGGTGAAGAAGCCCGTCCTGTCCGATTCGAACAGCGCCAGGCAGGCGTGGCCGGCGCAGTAGATCAGCGAGAACCACAGGACGGTGTTGTACTTGCCGAAGTAGCGGTCCGACAGCCAGCCGCCGAGCAAGGGGAAGAAGTAGACGCCGATGACGAAGCTGTGGAAGACGTCCTTGGCGTGGCCTTCGCGGTCGATCAGCGGCAGCGAGGCCAGGATCACGCTGCCGATCAGGAACTCGACCAGGATGTTGCGCATTCCGTAGAAGGAGAAGCGCTCGCAGGCCTCGTTGCCGATGATGTAGCGGATCTGCGGCGGCAGCGGGGCCGCCGGGTCGGCCGTGGCCGGGGTGGTCTGGGACATCACTTGCCCTTGAAGAGGCGGAACAGGATCCAGGCCGCCAGGGCCACGCCGGCGGCGCCGGCGATCATCGACCAGGGCGAGCTGAAGATGAGCAGGCTGCAGGCGAGCAGGGCGCCGGCGCCCAGCAGTTTCTCCTTCGTGCCCGAGGGTCGCTCGGGCGTGCCCACCAGCAGGCTCAGGCCGGCGGCCACGTAGGCCAGCACCACCAGCAGCACGACCATGCCGATGATGGTCTCGAACTGGCTCGAGACCGTCGGCGCGAGCGTGAGGAAGGCGATGCCGGTCATCGCCGACGCGACCAGGAACAGGCCCCAGCCCGCCGCGCCATTGGGCAACATCCGCCCGAACACGGCCGGCAGGTAGCCGCGCATCGCGGCGCGCGCGCCGGACTCGCCCGAGACCAGCATCCAGCCGCCGAGGGTGCCGGTGGCCTTGAGCGCGGCGGCGGCGGCGATCACCGGGGCCGCCCAGGCGCCGAAGATGCTGGCGGCGACCAGGGCGAAGGGCGCGCTGGACTGGGCCAGCTCGGCGGCCGGCACGATGCCCATCACCAGCACCGAGGACACCAGGTAGACCACGCCCGCCAGCAGGATGCCGGCCAGGGTGGCGCGCGGCACGTTGCGGTCGGGGTCGCGCACGATGCCGGCCACCATGGCGCCGGTTTCCAGGCCCACGAAGGCCCAGAAGATCGGCGCGAGGTTGCTGAAGATGACCGCGGCGTCGGACTGGTCGGTCACGTTCCAGGCGGCGGTATAGAGGTCGGCGTCGAACTGCGCCCAGCCCCCGATCAGCACCACCGCCACCGGCAGCAGGCCGAACACCACGCAGAAGGACTGGAACGTGGCGACCTTGCGCGGGCCGAGCATGTTGATGGCGAACATGAGCCAGATCAGGCCGACCTGGCCGGCGATCCGCCAGGTGGTGTCGCCGCCGTCGATCGGCAGCAGCACCACCAGGTAGCCGAAGGCCGCGACCGCGATGGCGTTGTTGCCGATCCAGGACGAGGCCCAGTACAGCGTGGTGGCCAGGAAGCCCATGTCGCGGCCCAGGGAGGGCCGTACATAGTCATCGGGGCAGTCGAGCTGCGGGTAGTCGCGCGCCAGCCGGGCGAAGGCACCGCCGAGGATCACGGCGATCACCGTCCCCAGCAGCCAGCTCAGGGCGGTGACGCCGCCCTGGCCGGCGAGCGAGGCCGGCAGCAGGAAAAACCCGGAGCCGATCATGTTGTTGGCGACCACGAAGGTCGCCAACAGGGGGCCGATCTTTTTCGCCGACACGGGGGATTACTTCCGCAGTTTGGAGTTGCGGTAGCCGTAGGCGAAGTAGATCACCATGCCCAGCAGGGTCCAGCCCAGCATCAGGTGGTAGTGCTCGGCGAAGGGCTGCCAGAACAGGTACAGGCAGGCGGCGGCGCCGGCGACGCAGACGAACCAGGCGCCCGGGACGCGGAACGGGCGGGCCAGGTCGGGGCGCGTATGGCGCAGCACCAGCACGCCGATGCAGACCGTGGCGAAGGCCAGCAGGGTGCCCATCGAGACCAGGTCGCCCAGCACGCCGATCGGCAGGAAGCCCGCCAGCACGGCCGCGAACACGCCGACGATGATCGTGCCCACGTACGGGGTCTGGTGCTTGGGGTGGACCTTGGCCATGAACTTGGGCAGCAGGCCGTCCTTGGACATCGAATAGAAGATGCGCGGCTGGCCCATGAGCATCACCAGGATCACCGAGCTCAGGCCGGCGATGGCACCCAGTTCAACCACCCACTTGAGCCACAGCAGGCTCGGGTAGGCCTCGAGCACGGTCGCCACCGGCTTGGGCGTGCCCAGCTGGGAGTAGGGCAGCATGCCGGTGAGCACGGCCGCCATCGCGATGTAGATCAGGGTGCAGAAGAACAGCGAGCCGAGGATGCCGATGGGCATGTCGCGCTGCGGGTTCTTGGCCTCGCCGGCCGCGGTCGAGACCGCGTCGAAGCCGATGTAGGCGAAGAACACCACCGCCGCGCCGCGCACCACGCCCTCGAAGCCGAACTGGCCCGGGCCGGTGTTCTCGGGGATGAAGGGCACCCAGTTTTCCGGGTTGACGTACTGCAGGCCGAAGGCGAGGAACAGCAGGATCACGACCACCTTGATGGCGACGATGATCGAATTGACGAAGGCCGACTGCGTGATGCCGACGTAGCACAGGCCGCTGACGGCGGCGACGATGGCCACGGCCGGCAGGTTGATGATGCCGCCGGTGTAGGCCAGCGAACCATCCACCATGTTGAGCGGGGCCTGGGAGAGCGCCGCCGGCAGGGCCATGCCGAAGTTGCCCAGCATGCTGTTGAGGTAGCCCGACCAGCCCACCGCGACCGTCGACGCCGCGAACATGTATTCGAGCACCAGGTTCCAGCCGATGAACCAGGCGATGAACTCGCCGAGGGTGGCGTAGGCGTACGAGTAGGCCGAGCCCGAGACCGGCATCATCGCCGAGAACTCGGCGTAGCACAGGCCGGCGAAGGCGCAGGCGATGCCCGCGAGCACGAAGCTCAGCATGACGGCCGGGCCGGCGTAGGTGGCGGCGGCCTGGCCGCTGAGCACGAAGATGCCCGCGCCGATCACGGCGCCGATGCCCAGCATCACCAGCTGCCGGGCGGTGAGGGAGCGCTTGAGCGTGGCCTCGCCCTGGTGCGAGCCCTCGACGGGCTCGCCGGCGTCCACGTGCGGCGCCGGGCCCACCGGCTTGATGGCGAACAGGTTCTTGAGCATTACCACTCCCCTCGTTTTTATCGGGCCACCGCTCTGCTGGCGGCGGGCGTGAAACGGCGCGGCTGGGCGCGCGACGGCGGGCCACCTTAACCCGGGCTGGACGACGGGGGCAAGGGCGTTCCGGGACGGTCCGGAGCGCCATAATGGCGGCCCGTTCCGTCGTCCCTCCCACGATGTCCGACCCCCTGCGGCAGGCCCTCGCGGCCGCCTTCGAGACCCATGCCCGCGCCTGTCCCGGGCAGGCCGCCGAGGCGGCGATGTTCCGTGAATTCCTGGCGTCCTCGCCGGACGTGTTCCAGCGCTGGCATCCGCCGGGCCACTTCACCGGCTCGGCTTGGCTCGTCAGCGCCGACGGCGCGCGCGCCCTGCTGACCCACCACCGCAAGCTGGGGCGCTGGCTGCAGTTGGGCGGTCATGCCGATGGCGATGCCGACCTGGGGCGGGTGGCCTTGCGCGAAGCGGAGGAAGAATCCGGCCTGGCCGGCCTGGTCCTGGAGGACGGGATCTTCGACCTCGACCGCCATGCCATCCCGGCCCGGGGCGAGGAGCCGGAGCACTGGCATTACGACGTGCGCTACGTGGTGCGCGCGACCGGCTCGGAGGTGTTCGCGGTGAGCGAGGAGTCGCTGGACCTGGCCTGGATGGACATCGCGGCGATCGCGACGGACATGGCGATGGATGCGTCGCTGCGGCGCATGGCCGGGCGGTGGCTGGCGTCGGGGGGCTGAGGGCGTTCCCCTCTCCCCAACCCCTCTCCCCGAGGGAGAGGGGCTAATGGACGATCGCGGCGGGTTTTGCTCCCCTCTCCCTCGGGG
>JAYRTA010000113.1:0-6154 GCA_041919875.1 Arenimonas sp. | reverse complement strand
GGGAAAAGCCGTACCTGGTTGATTTTCACCGGCCGGTGAGAATGAGTGCGGTGTCGGCGTTCCGGCGGCCGGTGAAAATCAACCAGGTACGGCTTTTCCGTCTCACGTGCGGGGGAAAATGAACCTGGTACGGCTTTTCTAGCGGGGGAGGAGGGGGAGGCCGTGTTCGTTGCGGTGTTCGGCGACGGCTTCGGCGGCGATCTGGTCGCGCAGGCTGCGGCCGGCGAGGGCGAGCGGCGGTTCCCCGCGGCCGACGCGCAGGGCATTGGCGAAGGCGAGCGCCGCGCGCTCGTCGGCGCGGGTGGCGAACAGTTCGCCCAAGGCCTCCCAGGCCTCGGCGCCGGCGCCCTGGGCGATCGCGCGGTGCAGGAAATCCTCGGCCTGGCCCCAGGCCTGGGCCGCACGGCTGAGCTGGCCCAGGGCCAGCAGCAGGCCGGGGCTCGCCGGGTGCGCGACCAGCCAGGCGTCGGCGCGCGCCCGCCGAAGCTCGGTGCGGCCGGCGGGCAGCTCGCCATGCAGCCGCGCCAGGGATTCATCCCAGTGCGCGTCGAGCGCGTCGGCCAGGGCCTGCAGGGCCTCGTCCTCCAGGCCCAGCGCCACCGCCCGGCGCGCGAACGCCGCCGCCAGCGTCGGCTGCAGCGCGGCCTTCGGCGCCAGTGCGCGCCAGCGCTGCAGCAGCGCGTCGGCCTGCGCCGACTGCGCCAGCGCGTCCGCGCAGTAGCGCAGCTCCAGGGCCGCGAGGGTATCGGCATCGGCCGCCTGTTCGCGCCGCATCGCCGGCAGCAGGCCCAGGGCTTCGCCGGCGCGCCCGACGGCCGCCAGCGCCTCGGCCTGCAGGCGCAGGCCGCGCGGCGGCAGCGGCAGCGTCGGCAGGGTCAGCGCCGCCAGCGCGTCATCGGCGCGGCCATCGGCCAGCAGGCGGTCGGCGCTGTCGAGCGCGGCGGCCATGGGGTCGTGTTCGGCCAGCGCCGACTGGTGCCGCGCCGCGGCCTCCAGGTCGCCGGCGCCGGCGGCCGCGCGGCGGGCGCCCTGCAGCGCCACCGCGCGCACGTCGGGTTCTTCCGCGGCCTTGCCCAGCAAGCCGGCGGCTCGCGCCCAGCGGCCCTGGTGCAGCGCCTCGAGCCCGCTCACCAGCCGGTTGCGTGCCTGCGTGCGCGCGTGCCGGCGCCAGGCGCGCAGCGGCAGGCCCAGCAGCCACCACAGCGCCCACAGCCCCAGCCACAGCGCGATCCACGCGACCACGAAGAAGGCCAGCGTCGTCGTATAGGTCAGGCCCCGGAAGCGGACGACGACATCGCCCAGGTCCTGCGAAAACCAATGCCAGGCCAGCGCGCCCAGCAGCGCCAGCGCCAACCACCACAGCAGGCTGCGGTAGAGGTTCACCGCGGGCTCCGGCCGCGGCGCAGCTCGCGCAGCTGCTGCAGGCCGCTGCCCTGCACCGGCAGCGAGGGCACCAGGCCCAGGCGGCTGAGCGTGGCCAGGCGCTCGCGTTCGGTGCGCAGCGCCTCGTCTTCGGCGTAAAGGCGCACGAGCCACTGGTCGATGCGGGTCAGGCCGTGGCGGAAGGCGGTTTCATCGCGCCGCTCGAGCGCGGTGCGGGCCAGGGCCAGCTCCAGCCCCAGGGCCGCTTCGCCGGCGGCGCGGTCGGCCGGGGCGATCAGGTCCTGGCCGCTGCTGGGGCGCACCTGCACCAGGCCTTCGAGCAGCCGGCGCCAGCGCGGCGCGGACGCATCCACCGGCACGTCCGCGCCCGGGGCGCGGCTGGCCAGCGTGGGCAGCGCCGCCTGCAGCGCATCGAGTTCGCCCGCGGCGCGGCTGCGCGGATCGGCGGGCAGGGCCTGCAGCGCGGCGAGTTCCTCGGCCACGGTCTGGCGCAGGTTGATCCAGGCCGGCGACGTCAGCGGTGCCAGCGCGTCGTGCGCCAGCGCAGTGGCGCGGATGGCGCCGCCCAGGTCGCCGGCCACCTGCAGGCGCGCCTGGGCCAGGCTCAGCAGCAGCTCCACTTCGTCCAGCCGCAGGGTTTCACTGCCTTCGCTGGCCTGGGCGCTGAGTTCGCGCAGGCTGTCCTCGAGCAGGGCCGCGCGCTGGCCCACGCCCAGCACTTCCTCGCGCAGCAGGCCGGCGCGGGCCTGGGCGTCGGCGACGCGCTGGTCCATGCCCTGTTGCGTGCGCCGCAGCGTGGTCAGCGCCTGCTCGGCCTCGAACAGGCGGGCATCGAGCGCCTCGGGGCTGAGGTCGGGTCCGGGCTCGATCGCCTCGCGGCCGGCCTGCCACAGCCGCCAGCCGCCGATCGCCGCGGCGGCGACCACGCCCAGCACGAGCAGCCAGCCCAGGGCCCCGAACCGGCGGTGGCGGGCCGGGGGAACGGAAGAATCGTCGAGCACGGTATCCATCGCCGGGGGGAACGCAGAAAACGCCGCCATCCTACCGGAAGCGTCCGGACCCGACATCGGCGGCCAGCGCCGCCACCAGCGCCGCCGGCCGCGCCCCGGCCGCCACCACCAGCGATTGGAACCCGCGCCCGGCCAGCATCGCCGCCAGCCGCGCGCTGCTGGCCACCGCCGGCCGCGCGGCCAGCCGTTGGCGCGCCGGCGCATCCAGCACGCCCCACAGGCCCTCGAAGGCTTCGCCGCTGCTCACCGCCAGTGCGCTCGTCGCCGGCAGCGCTGCCAGGGCCGCGAGCGTGTCCGGCGCGGGCGCCCGGTGTTCGCGCCGGTAGACGTCGGCGCGGTGCACGCGCGCGCCGCGCTGCACCAGGGCATCGGCGATCAGTCCGCGCCCGCCCGGTGCCGTCACCAGGCCGATCTCGCGCCCGGCCACCTCGCGCAGTTCCGGCAGCGCCAGCAGCGCCTCGGAATCCCCCGCGCGCTCGGGCGCCCGCACCGGCGACAGCCCGCGCCGGCGCAGCAGCCCCGCGGTGCCGGCGCCCACGGCCAGCCAGGTGCCGGGCGGGGCCGAGGTGAGCGGCGCCTGCGCGGCCGCGAAGCGCACCGCCGCCGGACTGGTGAATACGCGCAGCGGGCAGGCGAGCGCGGTCGCCAGCGCCGGCCCCGCCGGCAGTTCCCGCAGCGACAGCGTCGACACCGGCAGCAGCCGCGCGCCCTGGCGTTCCGCCGCGCGCCGCAGCGGGCCGTGTTCCCCCGAAGGCCGCAGGGAGATGACGTACCATCCCGACAAGGCCAATCCGCTGCGCATCGTCGCCATGCGGCCAGCTTGGCACAGCCCTCCCCGGAACGCAGCGCATGGACCCGATCGCCACCCTCGACGCCCTCTACCAGGCGATGCCGCCCGTGGCCGCGATGCAGGTGCACCCGCGCCGCCTCGAGGACGGCGTGTTGCACGTGCACGCGCCCCTGGCCCCGAACGTCAACGACAAGGGCTGCGCCTTCGGCGGCAGCCTGGCCGGCGTGATGACCCTGGCCGGCTGGGGCCTGCTGACCCTGCGCCTGGCCGAGGCCGGCGAAGCGGCCGAGGTGTACGTGGCCGACAGCCAGCTGAGGTATCTCAAGCCGCTCTACGACGATCTCGCCGCCGGCGCCCGGCTGGCGCCGGACACGGACTGGGACCAGGTGCTGCGCTCCCTGCGCGAACGCGGCCGGGCCCGGGCCAGCATCCAGGCCTGGGTGGCCGATGCCGCCGGCCAGCCCGTGGCCGAACTGGTGGCCCGGTTCGCGGCCCTGCGGACCTGAGCCGCCGGCTGTGCATAATGCGGCCATGGACACCCTGACCCGCCGCCTCGCCCGCCCCGTCGCCCTGGTCCTGCTGGCCCTGTTGGTGGCCTGCGGCGGCAGCGGCAAACGCAGCCCGCTCGAACAGACGCTCTACACCTATTCCAGCGTCATCCGCTGGAGCGAGTTCGACAAGGCCGTGGCCTACCTCGATCCCCAGGCCCAGGCGGCCACGCCGATGAGCGCCCTCGAACTCGAGCGCCTCAAGCAGTACCAGGTGTCGGGCTACGACGTGCGCAGCAGCGAACAGGTCGGCGACGGCGAGTACCTGCAGGTGGTCGAGATCCGCGTGGTCAACCGCCACACCCAGGCCGAACGCAGCCTCACCGACCGCCAGCGCTGGCGCTGGGACCCCGAGGCCAAGCGCTGGTGGCTGGCCAGCGGCCTGCCGGATTTCAGCCCGCGCTGAACCGGTTTTGCCCCCGGGCCCGGGCGCGCCCATAATGCCGCCCCCGCCCGGAGACCCGCCGCACCCATGGATCGCCTGCTCGACTTCGCCCAACAGCACCTGCTGCTCTCGATCGCCTTCGCCGGCCTGACCCTGGCCCTGGTGGTGACCGAGGTCGCGCGGCTGTTCCGCGGCTTCAAGGGCGTCAGCCCGGCCGAGCTCACCCGCCTGATCAACCACGAACAGGCCCTGGTCCTGGACCTGCGTGGCCAGGGCGAGTTCGACAAGGGCCACATCCTGGGCAGCAAACACCTGCTGCCGAGCCAGGTGGACCCGGACTCGAAGCTGCTGGCCAAGGCCAAGGAATCGCCCGTGGTGCTGGTGTGCGCGATGGGCAACAGCGCCTCCACCGCCGCCGAGAAGCTGGTCAAGGCCGGCTTCAAGAAGGTGTACGTGCTCGATGGCGGCATCGGCGCCTGGCAGGGCGCCAGCCTGCCCCTGGCCCGCGGCAAGGCCTGAGCCCGCCCGGCGTGCGATAATCGCCGCCTTTCCCAGACCCCCATTCCCGGAGTTGTTTCGATGGCCGAGCAGAACAATGGCGCCGCCGGCGCCGACCAGGCGCAGTTCACCATCCAGAAGATCTACGTCAAGGACGTCTCCTTCGAGGTGCCCGGCGCGCCCCAGGTCTTCAACGAGCCCGGCCAGCCGCAGCTCGAGCTGAGCCTGAACCAGAAGGTCTCGCGCGTCGCCGACGACCTGTTCGAGGTCTCCCTGGCCGTCACCCTCGTCTGCAAGCTGGCCGACAAGACCGTGTACCTGGCCGAAGTGGAGCAGGCCGGCCTGTTCGGCCTGGGCGGCTTCGACGAGCGCACCCTGGACATGATGCTGGGCACCTACTGCCCGAACGTGCTGTTCCCCTACGTGCGCCAGACCATCGGCGAGCTGGTCGCCAGCGGCGGCTTCCCGCCCTTCTACCTGCAGCCGATCAACTTCGAGGCCCTGTACGCCGAAGGCCTGCGCCGCCGCGCCGAGCAGGCGCAGCCGGGCCTGGTCGCCGAGGGCGGCAACGCCTGAGCCAGGCGCCGCGATGACTCCGGCCAAGCTGCCGGCGGTGGCCGTGCTCGGGAGTGGCTCCTGGGGCACGGCACTGGCCTCGCTGATCGCCCGCAACGGGCACCCGACCGTGATCTGGGGCCGCGATGCGGACCAGGTCCGGGCGATCGGGGCCACCCACGAGAACCCGCGCTACCTGCCCGGCATCCCGTTGCCCGAAGCGCTGCGTGCCACCGGCGACCTCGCCGAGGCCGTGGCCGGGGCGGACCTGCTGCTGGTGGTGACCCCCAGCCACGCCTTCACCGAAACCCTGCACGCCCTGGCGCCGCACCGGCGCGCGCAGGCCGGCGTGGCCTGGGCCACCAAGGGCTTCGAGCCGGGCTCGGGCCGCTTCCTGCATGAAGTGGCCACCGACGTGCTCGGCGGCGGCGTGCCGCTGGCGGTCGTCACCGGGCCGTCCTTCGCCAAGGAAGTGGCGCAGGGGCTGCCGACGGCCGTCACCGTGCACTCGGACGACGAGGACTTCGCGCGCTCGGTGGCCGAGGCCCTGCACGGCCCGACCTTCCGCGCCTACACCGGCAACGACATGCTTGGCGCCGAGCTGGGCGGCGCGATGAAGAACGTGCTGGCGGTCGCCACCGGCGTCGCCGACGGCATGCAGTTGGGCCTCAACGCCCGCGCCGGCCTGATCACCCGGGGCCTGAACGAGATGCTGCGCCTGAACGTGGCGCTCGGCGGCCGCCCGGAAACCCTGATGGGCCTGGCGGGCCTGGGCGACCTGGTGCTCACCTGCACCGGCGACCTCTCGCGCAACCGGCGCCTGGGCCTGGCCCTGGGCCGCGGCGGCTCGCTGCGCGAGGCGGTGGCCGCGATCGGCCAGGTGGTGGAATCGGTGCAGACCGCCGACGAGGTCATGCGCCTGGGCGAACGCCACGGCATCGAACTGCCGATCTCGGCCCTGGTGCGCGAAGTGCTGCACGAGCGC
>JAYRTA010000112.1:0-6185 GCA_041919875.1 Arenimonas sp. | reverse complement strand
AGGCGGCCACCACGACTGCAACGCAAAGAATGCGCTGACGTCCCATCGCTTAGCGGGCGGTGTAGACGATTTCGACGCGGCGGTTCTTCGACCAGCAACCCTCGCTCGACTCGGTGCAGGTCGGACGCTCTTCACCGTAGGAGACCACGGTGATCTGGCCGGCCGAACCACCCGCACCCTGCAGGGCGCCGGAGACGGCATTGCCGCGGCGCTCGCCCAGGCCCAGGTTGTACTCGCGGGTACCACGCTCGTCGGCATTGCCCTCGAGGGTGATGCGGGCTTCCGGACGGTCGTTCAGGTACTTGGCGTGGCAGGCCATGATGGCCTGGAACTCCGGACGCAGGGTGTCCTGGTCGAAGTCGAAGTACACGGTGCGCTGGCGCAGGCAGCTGTCGGTGTCGAGGTCGGCCGGGGTGTAGCGGCCGTCGGACACCGGGGCGGTGGTCGCCGGCGGGGTGACCTGGGTGGTCTCTTCCGGCTTGGTCTTCTTGGTGCACGCCGCCAGGGCGACGACGGTGGTGGCGGCGATCAGCACGCGGAGGGTGGTGTTCATGGCAATGCCTCTTGGTTTCGGATGCAGTGGTGGAACTCGTTAGAACTTATGGTGGCGCGGCCCGTCCTGGTTATCGCTGCCGGAACGGTGACCAGGCGGGCTCCCGGACGTCACCATCGGCCAAGACCAAACGCTGCCGCACACGCCCATCGGTGGACACCGCGTACAGAACACCGCGGCTGCCTTCCTTGGTCGCATACAGCAACATGCTTGCATTTGGGGCGAAGCTCGGGGATTCGTCCAGGTTGCCCGGCGACAAGGTCTGCCAGCGGCCCGAACCCCCGAAGCTCCGGTCGAGGACCGCGATACGATAAACGTTTCCGCGGCCCTGCGCCATAGCTATCTTCTTGCCGTCAAAGGAAATACTGGCGCGGGCGTTGGAATCGCCGTCGAAGCTCACCCGGACCGCCTCCCCGCCCGCCGCCGGCACCTGGTAGACCTGGGGCTTGCCGGCCCGGTCCGAGGTGAACAGCAGGGACTGGCCGTCCGGGGTCCAGACCGGCTCGGTGTCGATGCCGTAGTGGCGGGTGATCTGGGTCAGGGCCTTGCTGGCCAGGTCCATCACGTAGACCTCCGGGTTGCCGGTCCGGGACAGGGTCAGGGCCAGGCGACGGCCGTCGGGGCTGAAGGCCGGGGCGCCGTTGATGCCCCGGAAGCTGGCCACGACCTCGCGGGCGCCGGTGGCGATTTCCTGGATGTAGATGGTGGAATTGCCCCGCTCGAAGCTCACGTAGGCCAGCTTGCGGCCATCCGGGCTCCAGGACGGGGACAGCAGCGGCTCCTTGGAGCGCACCACGGTCTGCGGGTTGTAGCCGTCCGAGTCGGCGATCATCAGCGCGTACTGGATGTTGGCGCCCACCCCGTTGGCGGTGACGTAGGCGATGCGGGTCCAGAAGGCGCCGCGCACGCCGGTGATCTTCTCGTAGATCTGGTCGGCGATCTGGTGCGAGACGTCGCGCATGCCCCGGGCCCGGCCGCCCAGGGCCATGCCCAGCAGGCGCTCCTGCTTCGCCACGTCCCACAGTTCGTATTCGACCCGGTAGCCGCCGTCGGCGGCGTCGATCACGCGGCCAACCACCACGAAGTCCTGCTTGAGCACGCGCCAGGTCGGGAACTTGATCTCGCTGCCGCGGATGGGCTTCTCGATCACGTCCTGTTCGGACAGGGCGCGGAACTGGCCCGACCGGTTGAGGTCGGCGCGGATCACCGCCGCGATGTCGGTGTCCGGGGCGACCGAATTGCCCAGGTAGGGCATCGGGACGACCGCGACCGGGATCGCGGCCTCGTGGCCGACGGCGGTTCCGATGTCCAGGCCCTGGGCGCGGACCCAGCCGGCCGGCAGCAGCAGCGCGATGGCGAGGAAGGAAAGGATACGTCTCATCGGCAGGCCTCTTCGGGGTAGCAGAAGGTCAGGGTCACTTGGCGTTCGAACACGGTCTTGAATTCTTCATACGGCATCGGCGAGCGGCGCAGGGCGCGCTCCACGGACTCGCGGCCCTGGGCATCGAAGGGGCAGCTGACGAAATCCACGCTGATCACGTCGCCGCCCGGGATCTGGGTGAAGCGGACGCGGCAGGCGGTGGCTTCCGGGGCCAGGGTGCGGTTCCAGTTCGCCTCGGCGGTCTGCAGCATCGCCAGCGCGTAGCGGGCGCGCAGGTCGGTGTCCACGCCGTTGTTGCCGCCGGCGGCGGCGGGCGCGGCCTGCGGTGGCTGGGGCGGCGCCTGTTCGCGGTCGCGCAGCTGCTGCATGCGCTGTTCTTCCATGCGGGTGCGGCGCTCGGCTTCGGCGCGCTGCTCGCGCAGCTGCCGCAGCTGCTCCATCTGCTGCTCGCGCAGGCGCTGGCGGCGCTCGGCCTCCTCCTGCCGCTGGCGCTCGGTCAGGTCGATCTGCTCCTGTCGCCGCTTGGCTTCCTGCTCTTCGCGCGCCTTCTCCGCCTGTTCCAGGGCCAGGCGGTCGATCGCCTCCTGGTCCACCGGGTCGGGCTGGGCGATGGCTTCCTGGGGCGCGGGCTGGGGGCGCTGCTGCGACTCCTGCGGGCGCGGCTCGGGCTGGGGCTGCGGCGGCGGCGCGGCGGCTTGTTCGACCGGCTGCGGCGGCGGGGTCGGCTCGGGCTTGGGGGCCCGCTCCGCGGTGCGTTCGGCGGCGGCGATGTCGGCCTGGTTGATGACGAGCGCGGCCTGGATGATCGGCGGCCCGGCCACGGAAATCTCGCGCGGCGAGGGATCCCACAGGGACGCCAGCCACAGGAAGACGACCAGGCCCACGTGCAGGGCCACGGCCATCAGGACCGCGCCGGCGAGGTCCTCGTCCCGCGGCGGGCGCTGGAGGGCCTCAGCGTGCATTGCCGGGCGGCTGCCCCATCAGGCCCACGCGCGGGACGCCGGCCTGCTGCAGCAGCACCATGGTGTCGAAGACGAGGGCGTAGTCGGCGTCGCGGGCACCGGCCACCAGCACCGGCACGTTCGGATTGGCGCGCACGAAGGCGGCGACCTTGGCCTTGAGCGCCTCGCCGTCGATGGCTTCGTTGGCGCCGCCCTCGAGCTGCAGCGAATAGGCGCCGCTGGCGTTGACGGTCACCACCACCGGCTCCTTCTGCTCGGCCATGCGCCGGGCATTGGCCTGGGGCAGGTCCACGTCCACGCTCAGGCTCAGCAGCGGCGCGGTCACCATGAAGATGACCAGCAGCACCAGCATCACGTCGATGTAGGGCACGACGTTGATGTCGGCCTTGAGCTTCTTGCGGTGGCGGCGGCTGAGGGTGGCGGACATGGCGATGGCTCCAACGGGCGACGGGGGCGGGCGGGGTTAGCCGCTCACTCCTCGACGTGGGACTGGCGCTGGAGGATGGACGAGAACTCCTCGGCGAAGCTCTCGTAGCGCACGCTCAGGCGCTCGACCCGGTTGGCGAAGCGGTTGTAGGCCCACACCGCCGGGATCGCCACGAACAGGCCGATCGCGGTGGCGAACAGGGCCTCGGAGATGCCCGGCGCGACCGCGGCGATGCCGGCCTGCTCGCCGCTGTTGATCATGTCGTGCATGGTCACCATGATCCCGAACACGGTGCCGACCAAGCCGACGTAGGGCGCGGTGGAGCCGATGTTGGCCAGCAGCTCGAGGTTCTGTTCCAGCCGGTCGACTTCGCGCGCGTAGGTCGCGCGCATGGCGCGCTGGGCGCCCTCGAGCTGGGTGCGGGCATCCAGGCCCTTCTTCTGGCGCAGGCGGGCGTATTCGCGGAAGCCGGCCTCGAAGATCGCCTCCAGGCCAGCCACCACGCGGTTGCGGTCGGTGGCGGCGCGGTAGAGCTGGGTGAGGTCCACGCCCGACCAGAAGCGCGATTCGAACTCGTCGGCGTCGTCCACCGCCTGGGAGTAGACGCGGTTCTTGCGGAAGATGATCACCCAGCTCATCAGCGAGCCCAGCAGCAGCAGCACCACGATCAGCTTGACCGGCCAGCTGGCCTTGACCATCAGCTCGAGGTAGTTGATGCCCTGGTGGGTGGTTTCCACGGCGGCGGCGACGGCCTCGGCGGGCAGTTCGGCCATCGGGGCGGCGGCCAGCAGGGGAAGCAGTTCGAAGGGCATCGCGGGGACTCCGGGATCAGGTCAGGTCGGCGGCCAGCCACTCGGGCAGCGGACGCGGACGGAAGGTGGAAGCGGTGAGGCAGGCAATCCGGACCCGCGCCTCGACCAGCAGGTCGCCGCCGCGGGTGATGGCCTGGGCCACCCGCAGGCTGGCCGCGCGCAGCTCGCCCGGCACCACGCTGGCCTGCAGCAGGTCGTCCAGGCGCGCGGGCTTGTGGAAGTCGATGGCCATGTCGCGGATCACCAGTACGAGGTCTTCCCGGTCACGCAGGCCCTGTTGGCCGTGGCCGAGGGACCGCAGCCATTCGGTGCGGGCGCGTTCGAGGAAGTTGAGGTAGTTGGCGTGGTAGACGACCCCGCCGGCGTCGGTATCCTCCCAATAGACCCTTATCGGGAAGCTGAACGGCGCCGCCCTCATGGCTCGAACAGGTCGGGTGGCAAGGTCTTCGCCGGGGCCCGCAGGCCCAGGTGGGTATAGGCCTTGTGCGTGACCATGCGCCCGCGCGCGGTGCGCACCAGGTAGCCCTGCTGGATCAGGTAGGGCTCGATCACGTCCTCGAGCGTGCCGCGCTCCTCGCTCAGCGCCGCGGCCAGCGACTCGACGCCGACCGGGCCACCGCCGAAGTTGTCGATGATCATGGCCAGCATGCGCCGGTCGAGCTGGTCGAAGCCCTCGGCGTCCACCTTCAGCATCGCCATCGCCTCGTCGGCGACGTCGCGGGTGATGGTGCCGCCGGCACGCACCTGGGCGAAGTCGCGCACGCGCCGCAGCAGCCGGTTGGCGATGCGCGGGGTGCCGCGCGAGCGCCGGGCGATCTCCGCCGCGCCCTCCGGCGCGCAGGCGATGCCCAGGATGCCGGCCGAGCGCACCACGATCCGGGTCAGTTCCTCCGCCGTGTAGAACTCCAGGCGCTGGACGATGCCGAAGCGGTCGCGAAGCGGCGCGGTGAGCAGGCCGGCGCGGGTGGTGGCGCCGATCAGGGTGAAGGGCGGCAGGTCGAGCTTGATCGAGCGGGCCGCGGGGCCCTCGCCGATCATGATGTCGATCTGGAAGTCCTCCATCGCCGGGTACAGCACTTCCTCGACCACGGGCGAGAGGCGGTGGATCTCGTCCACGAACAGCACGTCGTGCGGCTGCAGGTTGGTCAGCAGGGCGGCCAGGTCGCCGGCGCGCTCGATCACCGGGCCCGAGGTCTGGCGCAGGTTCACGCCCAGCTCGTTGGCGATCACGTGGCTGAGCGTGGTCTTGCCCAGGCCCGGCGGCCCGAAGATCAGCACGTGGTCCATCGCCTCGCCCCGGCCCCGGGCGGCCTCGATGGCGATCTTGAGCTGCTCGCGCACCGGCACCTGGCCCAAGTAGTCATCGAGCCGCTTGGGCCGGATGCTGGCCTCGGCGAGGTCGTCCTCGCGGGTGGCGGCGGGGGCGATGACGCGGGTGTCTTCCATGGGCCGGGATTATGGCAGGGCTTGGGACCCGGGGGTGGCGAACACGCTGCCCGCCGGCCGGGCTGCCCGACCTAGATCACGACCCGCGCGCCCAGTTCCACCAGCCGGTTGCCCGGGATCCGGAAGAACTCCGTCGCCGGGGTGGCATTGCGGGAGAGGAACAGGAACAGCCGGTCGCGCCATTGCGCCATGCCCTGCCCGGGCCGGGCCTCGAGCGTCTCGCGGCTGGCGAAATAGGTCGTCTCCATGGGGTCGAAGGCCGGGCCCGGGATGTCCCAGCGCGCGAGCGCCTGAGGCACGTCCGGGTCCTCCATGTAGCCGAAGCGCAGGCTCAGCCGGCTGAAGCCATGGCCCAGGTCGGCGCTGGCGACGCGCTCGGCCGCCTCGGCGCGCGGGACGGTCAGCACCTCGACCGTCAGCAGCACGTTGCGGGCGTGCAGCACCTTGTTGTGCTTGAGGTTGTGCAGCAGCGCCGGCGGCGTGAACTGGTTCGAAGGGGTCAGGAACACCGCGGTGCCCGGCACGCGCGCCGGCGGGTGCGCCGCCACCCTCGCGACGCAGTGCTCGATCCCCAACGCATCCCGGTGCACCAGGGCGTGCACGA
>JAYRTA010000111.1:0-6212 GCA_041919875.1 Arenimonas sp. | reverse complement strand
TGGCGCAGTGCCAGACGCCCTTCCGGGGCCGCGCACGCCTGGTCGAGAACATCTCCAACACCCGCTGCATCGAGAACCAGAACTGGGGCAGCCGCCAGGGCTCGGTCTGGGTGAACGGCGGCTGCCGCGGCCGCTTTGCCGAAGGCGGCGGCTGGGGCCCGCAGGGTGGCTATACGGTCACCTGTGCCAGCACCGATGGCCGCTACCACACCTGCGCCTGGAGCCCGGGCCAGGGCCGTCCGGTCCTGATCGACCAGCTTTCCCAGGCCGATTGCGTCGAGGGCCGCAGCTGGGGCTATCGCGGCAACCAGATCTGGGTCGACCGCGGTTGCCGGGCCCGTTTCGGCTCCCGCCGCTGAGTCCCACCGCCGGCCGTCGCCCCGCGGCGGCCGGCGTCAGCGGGCCGCCGCCTCGTCGCCCCAGGGCGGCGGCGGCGCCGGCACCGGCCGGCTGAGGTCGAACTCGACCTGGAACAGGCGCCCGCCGGGGCGCGAGAGTTCGTAGAGAAAGCGCT
Source organism: Arenimonas sp. (assembly GCA_041919875.1). Lineage (GTDB taxonomy): Bacteria > Pseudomonadota > Gammaproteobacteria > Xanthomonadales > Xanthomonadaceae > Arenimonas. The sequence continues at coordinate 5,698 of JAYRTA010000111.1, read as the reverse complement.
TGCCGGGCTCGATCTCCATCGCCCAGGTATTGCTCACCGAGGCCGCCAGGCCTTCGCGCTGGAACATCGCCACCGATTCCGCGTCCACCGGGAAGGCCTGCCGGATCGCCGTGCCCGCCTCGGCGGTGTCGCCGCCGTACATCGTCACGGCGTCGTCGCTGCCGTCCTCGTGGCGGTGGTCGTGCTTGAGGCGCAGGCCGCCCGCCGTGCGGGTCAGGACCCAGGTGCGGGATCGGTCCTCGCCGACGTGGAACGGCACGCGGACCTCGTCCGCGCGGCATTCGCGCACGTGCATCACCAGGGCCTGGCCGGCGAACGCGTTGTCGCCGGGCGCCGGCGGCTCGTCCACGAGCACCCGGCCCGAAAAGGCCTGGCCGCACAGACCGCCCAGGGCGGCGAGGAACGCGTCGGCCGGAGCGCGGGCTTCGGGCCCGGCCGCCAGGGGTCCGGGATCGGCCGCAGGCGCCATCGACAGGGAGGTTTCCGGGGGCGCCGGGGCCGAACAGGCGGCCAGGGCGAGCGACAACGCGAGCACCAGGGGAAGGGTCTTCATCACCCGACCCTAGCCGTCCCGGACCGGCCGGGGCAAGCGCTCACCCGGCGGGCTTGGGGTCGGCGGGCTTGGTGGCGGGCTTGGCGGTGTCCGCGGGGGCGGGCTTGGGCGCCTCGCCCGTGTCGGCGAGGTTGCGCTTCTTGTCGCCGTCCTTCTTGAAGTCGGTTTCGTACCAGCCCCCGCCGGCCAGGCGGAACGAGGGTGCCGTGAGCTGCCGGCGAACGCCGGCCTCGCCGCAGGCCGGGCAATCGGTGGGGTCGGCGTCGGAGAGTTTCTGCAGGCGCTCGAACTCGTGGCCGCAGGCGGGGCATTCGAAGGCGTAGATGGGCATGGCGAAGTCGGGAAGGTGGGTGCGTGCGGGTGCGTCGGGGATGGGGTCGCGGCGGCGGGTTTCAAGCCGGCTCAGGCGCCGGCGGCCTCGGCCAGGCCCAGCCACTCGGCTTCCAGCGTGTCCTTTTCGGCGGCCAGTCCGGCCTGGCGCTGGGCCAGCTGGGCGAATTCGCCCCCGCCGTCGTTGCCATAAATGGACGGGTCGGCCAGCTGGGCTTCGATCTGGGCCAGGGCCGACTCGACCTCGGCCAGGCGCGCCTCGACCTGCTGGAGCCGGCGACCGGCGGCCGGATCGGCCGGGCGCGCGGCCTGGACGACCGGCTTGGCGGTCGGGGCGGGCGCCGGCGCCTTCGGTGCCTTGGGCTCGCTGCCGCGGGTGCGCAGCCAGGCGGCGTATTCGTCCAGGTCGCCGTTGAACTCCTCGACGTGGCCATCGGCGACGCGCCAGAAGGTGTCGCAGACCAGGCCGATCAGGTGTCGGTCGTGCGAGACCAGGACGATCGCGCCCGGGAAATCGCTCAGGGCCTCGGCCAGGGCCTCGCGCATGTCCAGGTCGAGGTGGTTGGTGGGTTCGTCGAGCAGCAGCACGTTGGGCTCGACGTAGGCGATCATCGCCAGCGCCAGGCGCGCGCGCTCGCCGCCGGAGAAACCATCCACCGCCTCGAAGGCGCGGTCGCCGGCGAAGTTCCAGCGCCCCAGGTAGTTGCGCAGCTGCTGTTCGCCGGCATCCGGGGAGAGTTGCTTGAGATGCCAGAGCGGGCTCTGGCCTTCGTGCAGGCTTTCGACCGTGTGCTGGGCGAAGTAGCCGATGCGCAGGTCCGGGTGCGCCACGCGCTCGCCGCGCAGCAGCGGGAGCTCGCCGACCAGGCTGCGCACGAGGGTCGACTTGCCGGCGCCGTTGGGGCCCAGCAGGGCGATGCGCTCGCCGGCCTCCAGGCCGAAGCCGACCTCGTGCAGGATCTCCACCGCGGGAGCGCCACCGGGCGCGATGCCTGGCTCCGGTTTGGTCGCGCCCGAAGCGGCGCCTGCGGCGGTGGCGAGGACGTAGCCGCAGCCGCCGTGGTTGATGCGGATCAGCGAGTGCGGCAGTTTCGGCGGATCGGCGAACTGGATGCGGAAGCTGCGCTCGGCGCGGACCGCCTCGGTGCCCTGCAGCTTGGCCAGGCGCTTCATGCGGCTCTGGGCCTGGCGGGCCTTGCTGGCCTTGGCCTTGAAACGGTCGATGAAGCTCTGCAGGTGGGCGCGCTCGGCCTGTTCCTTGTCGTGGGCGATCTGCTGCTGGCGCAGGTGCTCGGCGCGCTGGCGCTCGAAGCTGGTGTAGTCGCCGGTGTAGAGCTTGGCGCGGCCTTCGTTGAGGTGCAGCGTATGGGTGCTGACGCCGTCGAGGAACTCGCGGTCGTGCGAGATCATCAGCAGGGTGCCGGGGTACTTGAGCAGCCATTGCTCGAGCCAGAGGACGGCGTCGAGGTCGAGGTGGTTGGTCGGTTCGTCCAGCAGCAGCAGGTCGGAGGGCATCATCAGCGCACGCGCCAGGTTCAGGCGCATGCGCCAGCCGCCGGAGAACGAGGCAACCGGACGCGAATGCGTTTCCGGCGGGAAGCCCAGGCCGTGCAGCAGGCGGCCGGCGCGCGCGGTGGCGTCGTAGCCGTTCATTTCGGCCAGGTGCTGGTGTGCTTCGGCCACCGCGTCCCAGTCCTCGGCCGCGGTCGCGCGCGCTTCCGCCTGCAGCACCGCCCACAGGCGGTCGTCGCCGGCCAGCACGAAATCGATCGCGGGGTCGTCCAGGGCCGGGGTTTCCTGCGCGACGCTGGCGATGCGGACCTTGCCGGGCAGGTCCAGGTCGCCCTGGTCGGGCTCGACCTCGCCCAGCACGGCTGCGAACAGGCTCGACTTGCCGCAGCCGTTGCGGCCGACCACGCCCACGCGCCAGCCGGCGTGCAGGGCCAGGTCGACCTGGGACAGCAGAAGGCGTTCGCCCCGGCGGAGGGCGAAATTGCGGAAGGCGATCATCGGGCGGGTCCGGTGGGGGCCGCGGATTCTAGCAGGCGGGGCGCGCCCGGCCGGCTCCGGCGGCTGCGTTAGGCCGGGTGGCTCGCCGCGTGGATAATCGGGCCATCCCATCGAAGGACGCCGGATGCCCCACGACACGCCCCTGATCGCCCTGCTCGCCGTCGGCCTGGTCTCCGCCTTCATCCTGGGCAGCCTGGCCAACCGGCTGAAGCTGTCGCCGATCGTGGGTTACCTGGTCGCGGGCATCCTGGTGGGCCCGTTCACCCCGGGCTTCATCGCCGACATGGCGCTGGCCATGGAGCTGTCCGAGATCGGCGTGATCCTGCTGATGTTCGGGGTCGGCCTGCATTTCTCCACCGACGACCTGCTGGAAGTGAAGGCCATCGCAGTGCCCGGCGCCGTGGTGCAGATCAGCGTCGCCACCGCCCTGGGCGGCGGCCTGGCCTGGCTGATGGGCTGGGACCTGCTGGGGGGCATCGTGTTCGGGCTGGCGCTGTCGGTGGCCAGCACGGTGGTGCTGCTGCGCGCGATGGAAGACCGGCGCCTGCTCGACACCCGGCGCGGCAAGATCGCCGTCGGCTGGCTGATCGTCGAGGACCTGGCGATGGTCATCGCCCTGGTGCTGCTGCCGGCCCTGGCCGAGGCCCTGGGCAATGGCCGCGAAGGCGTGGCGCCGCCGGGCGCCGGGCAGATTGCCGGCTCGCTCGGCTGGACCCTGCTCAAGGTCGCCGCCTTCGTGACCGTGATGCTGGTGGTGGGCAAGCGCACGATCCCGTGGGTGCTCGAACGCGTCGCCGGCACCGGCTCGCGCGAGCTGTTCACCCTGTGCGTGCTGGCGATCGCCCTGGGCGTGGCCTTCGGCTCGGCAAAGCTCTTCGACGTGTCCTTCGCCCTCGGTGCCTTCTTCGCCGGGCTGCTGCTGAGCGGCGACCTGAGCCACAAGGCCGCCAGCGATTCGCTGCCGCTGCGGGATGCGTTCGCGGTGCTGTTCTTCGTGTCGGTGGGCATGCTGTTCGACCCGGGCATCATCGTCGAACAGCCGTTGCCGGTGCTGGCGACCTTCCTGATCATCACCCTGGGCAAGTCGGTGGCGGCCTACGCCATCGTGCGCGCCTTCGGGCACCCCTCCTCCACCGCGCTGACGATTTCCGCCAGCCTGGCGCAGATCGGCGAGTTCAGCTTCATCCTGGTCGGGCTGGGCGTATCGCTGGCGATCCTGCCCGAGTCGGGCCGCGACCTCGTGCTGGCCGGCGCGCTGCTGTCGATCATGGCCAATCCGCTGATCTTCAACCTGCTCGACCAGCTGCAGGCCCGGCGCGAGGCCCGCGAGGCCGCGGCCGGCGAGCCCGTGCCCGCCGCCGCGCCGGCCAACCCGGGGCCGCCGCTGCCGACCGAGGGCCATGCGGTGCTGGTGGGCTTCGGCCGCGTCGGCGGCGAGATCGCGCGGCTGCTGCGCGAACGCGGCGTACCCCTGCTGGTGATCGACGGCGACGTGGACCTGGTGCAGAAGGCGCGTGATGCCGGCATCCCCGCCATCCGCGGCAACGCCGCCGCGCCGCGCGTGCTGGACGAGGCCTCCCCGGCGTCGGCCCTGCTGGCGGTGCTGGCGATCCCGAACGCCCTGGAGGCGGGGGAAGTGATCGCCCGGCTGCGGGCCGCCAATCCCGGGCTGACCATCCTTGCGCGCGCGCACAGCGACGGCGAGGTGCGGCACCTGCTCGCGCACGGCGCCGACGGGGCGGTGCTGGCGGAGAAGGAGCTGGCGCATTCCATGGCCGAGATGGCGCTGTCGGCGCCGCCGTTCCGGGCGCATCGTCCGGCCTGAGCCTTCAGAACAGGTCGCCCTGGGGCGCAGGTGCGACCGGCGGCGCGGATCCGGCGCGGTGGCTGCGCCGCGCCGGCCGATTCGCGCGGCTTCCGTGCTTCTCCAGAACGCGCCGGCTTTCCTCGCGGGCCACGTGGGCGCGCTTCCAGTCGCCGAGCTTCGCCCGCGCCTCGCGCGCGGCCTGCACGTGGTCGCGCACCGGCGCCGGATAGGTGTCGCCGATGCGCAGCCCGGCGGCGCGCTGCTGCGCGGTGCCCAGCTGCCAGGGCGCGTGGATCCAGTCGTCGGGCACCGCGGCCAGCTCCGGGATCCAGCGCCGGATGAACTCCCCGCGCGGGTCCTGGTCCCGGCCCTGCTTCACCGGGTTGTACATGCGCGGGATGTTGATGCCGGTGACGCCGGCCTGCATCTGCACCTGCGGATAGTGGATGCCGGGTTCGTAGTCGGTGAACCAGCGGGCGAGCTGCTGCGCCGGCTCCGGCCAGTGCAGCCACAAGTGGTAGCTGGCCACCGAGACCAGCATCGCGCGCATGCGGAAGTTGATCCATCCGGTGGCCTGCAGGGCGCGCAGGCAGGCGTCCACGAAGGGCCAGCCGGTTTCCGCGCGGCGCCAGGCGTCGAACCAGCCGCGGTTGAAGCCGCCTTCGCGCAGGCCGTCGAAGCCGCCGTGCATGTTGCGGTGTTCGATCGCCGGTTCGCTCTCCAGCTTCTGGATGAAGTGGCAGTGCCAGTGCAGGCGCTTCTCCAGCGAGGCCAGGTCGCGTGCCGGCACCGGGCCGCCGGCCTCGCGCGCGGCGCGCACCGCATGCACGACTTCGCGCAGGGATAGCGTGCCGGTGGCCAGCGCCACCGAGAAGCGCGAGCAGCGGGTCTCGGCCGAGAGCGGGCTGCTCATGCCGCGCTGATAGCCGGCGCCGCGGCCGGCGAGGAAGGTCTGCAGCGCGCGTTCGCCGCGGCGGCGGCCCCCGCGCTGGCGGCCG
>JAYRTA010000110.1:0-6243 GCA_041919875.1 Arenimonas sp. | reverse complement strand
GGCCGGGCGCGCGATTCCGGCCGGGCAGGTGGCCGGTTACGGCGAAGTCGCGCGCCGTGCCGGGCTTGCCGGCCGCGCGCGGCTGGTGGCGCGCATCCTGGCCGAAGGCGGGGTGCCCGGCCTGCCCTGGCACCGCGTACTGCGTTCGGATGGCCGCGTCGCGTTCCCGCCGGGCAGCGCCGGCCACGACGAACAGGTGCAGCGATTGCGTGCCGAAGGCGTGCGCGTCGAGGCCGGCAAGGTGCGCGGCCAGGCCGCGGCCGCCAGCCTGGACGAGCTCATCTGGGCGCCACCCGCGCCCGCCGGCGGAACCAGGCGGCGACGCTGAGGCGCGGGCGGTCGGCGGGCAGCACTTCGTGCTCGACCGCCTCGCTGAGGAAACACGCCACCGTGCCCAGGCGCGGCACGACGTCCACCGGGCCCTCGGGCAGGTGCAGGCGCAGGGCGCCGCCCGCGGCATCGGGCCAGTCCTCGTTGAGGTAGACCACCAGGGACAGCACGCGGGCATCGTCGCTGGCGAAGCGGTCGCGATGGCGCGCGTAGCCGGCGCCGGGCGGGTAGTGGGCGAAATGCGCCTCGACCTCTTCCAGCCCGAGCAGCAGCTGGCGGTTGAGGCCCGCGCGCAGGCGGTCGAGTGCGGCCAGGAGGTCACGCGCCGGCTCGCCGCAGACGGGATCGTCCAGCCACAGCGTGGCATCGCCGCGCAGGCCGGTGAACTGGCGGCCGTCGGCGCGCCCGGTCGCGGCCGCGCGCAGGCGACCGGCGGCGGCGTGGGCGCGGGCTTCGTCGGCGGCGCGGTGGAGCAGGGCGTCCGGCAGCAGCCCGTCCACGAACGCCCAGTCCCGTTCCCGCAGCAGGGCGGCCATCCGGTCGGCTGCGTCGGTCATCGGCTCAGAAATCGGGGCGCAGCCGCACGTCGGACAGTTCGCGCTCGACCATCCTGCGGAACATGGCCGGCGCCACCCAGGTGTAGGCGCAGAACGCCAGCCAGGCCACCTGGAGCGGTGTTGCGAACTGTTGCTGGCCCTGGTCCACCAGCAGGATGTAGGCCGTCCGGTAGGCCAGGAAGAACCCCAGTAGCAGGGCCACCATGCGCGTGGTACTGCCGGTCGCCACGAAGCGCTGGAAGCGCCACCACAGGCCCAGCAGGGGGCTGTGGCGGGCCTTGAGGGCGCACAGTAGTTCGATCGCACCGGAATCGTTAGGGTCCAGGCTCAAGGCCCAGGACAGGTGTTCACGCGCCTGGTCGGCCTGCCCGTTTGCCAGGGCCACGTGCCCGAGCGCGACCAGTGCGGCGAGCTGTTCGGGGTCCTGCGCCAGCGCGGCGCGGGCGGACTGCCCGGCGGTGGCGATGTCGCCGGCACGCAGCGCCACCTCGGCCTCGAGTGCAAGGACATCGGGATGGCCTGGCGCCAGGACGAGCGCCCGCGCGACGGCGTCACGCGCCTGGTCCATGCGGCCCCAGTAGGCGTAGTGGCGCGCCTGTAGCTCCAACACCTGGACCGACTCCGGCTCGATCGCCAGGGCCTGCGCCAGGTGGTGCTCGGCTTGGCTGAAGCGACGGTCCGCGGACGCGACCACCGCCGCGGCCTGGTGGCTGAACACGCTGTCGGGGTCGAGTGCCAGGGCCTGCTCCGCTTCCATGCGGGCGGCGTGAAGGCGTTTTCGGCGCACCAGGCATATCGCCAGCAGCGCATGCGCATCGGCATGCTCGGGGTCGTCGCCCAGCAGGCCCGCCAGGGTGTCGATGGCCTGGGGTACCTGGCCGCGGCCAAGCTGGTCCTGTGCGCGTTGGAACGCGCGCTGCGTCGAGATCCCGCTCATGCCAGCACCAGATGGAGGATCGGGTCCTCGACCAGTTGGGCAAGCGCCCGGTTGGCCAGGAAGCCCACGACCAGGACCACCAGCCCGTTGCGCGCATTGCCGCCGTAATAGCTCCACAGCTCGAAGCTGCGTGCCTGCATGACCGTCACCGCCATTCCCAGGCCGAGCTTGAGCGCGATGATCGACAGCAAGGACAGGCGCAGCGAGACGCCTTGGAGGAATCCTGCGTTGGCCAGCGCGCTGATCAGGAGCACGACGGCCAGCGATCCCGCGATCATCCCGGCCAGGGCCAGCCACTCGCGCCGCTGCGTGGGCGTGCCGAGCGCCAGGCCGTTGAGCAGGAACCACGGTATCGCCAGCCAGGGCCCGCACAGCATCAGCGCGAAGAACGGCCAGATCGGGTCCACCGTGAGGTGGGCGAGTCCGCCGGGCCGCGGTTCGTCGGGAATCCGGTAGCGGGTGGGCGCCATCACCTGGCCCCGTTCTGGTCGAGGAACTGCAGCACTTCGTCGTACTGGCCGCCCTGATTGGCGTAGCGGGCGTGGTTGCGGGCGCTGGCCAGCCATTCGCTGGTGGTCGGGCGGGCGTCCGCCAGGGCGGCGCGCAGATCCTGCGTCGTCACCGGGCGCTCGCGGCCGTCCGCCAGCGAGGCCTCGATCGCTTCGTCCACAGCGGTTTCGACCAGGTGTCGCAGGTCGGCGCCGGAGAAGCCCGAAGTCCTGCGCGCAAACTCGTCGAGGTCGATGTCCGGCGCATGCGGGCGCTCGCGCAACTCCAGCGCGAGGATTTCCCGTCGCGCTGCCTGGTCCGGTGGCGGGACGAACAACACGCGGTCGAAGCGGCCGGGCCGCCGGAACGCCGGATCCACCGACCACGGAACGTTCGTCGCGCCCAGCACCAGCACACCGCGGTTGGTCTGGGCGAATCCATCGAGTTCAGTCAGGAACTGGCTAACGAGCTTGGCCGACGTCGCCTCGCGCGCATGCTGGCGCTTGCCGCCCAGGGCCTCCACCTCGTCGAAGAAGATGACCGAGGGGGATTTGCGCCGGGCCATTTCGAACAGTTCGTGCAGCTTGCGCTCGGACTCGCCGATGTACATGTCGAGCACGTCGGTGATGGCGACGTTGATGAAACTCGCACCACATTCGCCGGCGGTGGCGCGGGCCAACAGCGTCTTGCCGCAGCCGGGCGGGCCGTACAGCAGGATGCCGCCGCCGGCGCGCCGCTTGAAGCGCTCGAACAGCGAGGGCTTGAGGAAAGGCGTGATGATGCGGCGGCGTATCTGGTGCTTGACGGCCTCCAGGCCGCCCACCGAGGAGAAATCCACGCGCGCTTCGGGTGGCTGGGCCAGCCGGAAGGCATCGTCCTGGCCGGTATCGTCGCTCGCCAGGTGGGTCGCCAGCCCGCGGCGCGCGTCCGTGAGCGACACCACCTTGCCCTGGATCTCGGCGGCGAAGGCGGGGTCTTCGAGGGTCGGGTTCAGGGCCAGCGCGCGCCGGTAGTCGGCACGTGCCGCGCCACGATCACCGGCCGCGAGGTGCGCGCGGGCCGCCAGCCAATGCGCGCAGGCGCCGTCTTCCGCTGCCAGGCGAGTGGCCGACGGCCAGTCGCCCGCCCGCGCCAGGGCGAGCGCGGCATCCTCGCGCAGCGCGGCGGGCAACGCGGCGAGGTCGACGGGTAGCGCGGCGAACTGCGCCAGGACCTCGGGGTCACCCGCCTGCAGGCAGACTTCCAATGTCAGTCGGGCCAAGGGCGGGTTGTCGGGGCTGGTGCGCAGGGCCTCCAGGAGGCCTGCCGGATCGGCATGGCTCATATGGGTTCGCGGGGGATAGGCGTTGCGGGCAGAATAGCCCAATTCCCCTCTGGTCCCGACGCGCATGTATCTCCCGCCCTTGACCCGAATGCTGCTTTGGGCCGTGCTTGGCATCGTATTGCTGCCGCTGCTGCTGCCCGCCGAATGGCTGCCCTACCTGATGCTGTGGCCGTTCGGTGAGCTGCAGGCCGGCGGCAGCGTCTACGGCTTCATGCCCTGGCAGCCACTCACGCACGTGCTGGTCGGCCAGGGCCTGGGCCACATCATCTTCATGGGCCTGACGCTGGTGTTCTTCGGTGCCCGGCTCGAGGCGATCTGGGGGACACCGCGTTACGGCACCTTCCTGCTCACGGTGACGTTGGGCTCGGGCGTGGTGCAGGCCTTGCTGCTCACGCTCGCCAACGCGGCCGGCCTGGTGCCCTTCCTGCCGGTCGCCGGTGCCAGCGCGACGCTGTTCGGCATCCTGTTCGCTGCCGCTTACCTCAATCCGCGCGACCGCGTGATGCTGCTGATTCCCCCGGTGCCGATGCAGATGCGGACCCTGGTGATCGCGCTGTGCGCCATCGAGTTGGCCATCGGCGTCTTCGGATCGCCCAATGGCCTGGCGCACTTGGGCTTCCTGGTCGGCATGGCGATAGCCTGGTTGCACATCCGCTACTGGCGCGGCCAGCCACCCTTCAAACCGCGCGGCCCGCGCCGGGTGCACTGACGGGTCCGGGAGGCGAGATGATCGGCATGACGGGGCGGGAGAAGCGGATGGCGATTCGCGGATGGACGGCCTGGGGGCTGTTGGCGTTGGCAGGCGCGGCCTGCGCCGGGGAGGCGCCGCGTCCCCTCTGCGAGTCGATACCGGTGGAGCACTGGATATTCAATCCCGCCGGCGATCGCGACGTGCGCCTGGCCGAGCTGGCCGGGCATGAAGCCCGCTTCAGTGAACTCGCGCCCGATCAGAAGCGCTGGCTGGCGTCGCTCTACTGGCACGGAGAAAAGCACCCTGCCGCGCTCGTGGTCCGCGACGTGGAGAAGGCGCGGCGCTGGTTCGCGGAGAGCGCCGTGGACGGCGACTTGATGGCCATGGCCTCGTCGGCCGAACTGGAACTGGCCGACGGCGATGCGTTCGCGGGGATGATGTGGGCGCAGATCTTCGTGCTGCACCTGCGGAGCTGGAAGCCCAAGGGCACGACGCCGGAAACCTACCCGGCCGACCTGATGCAGCGCGCGTTCCGGACGTTGCCGCGCGGGCGTTACTCGACCGAGCAGATTGACGACACGCTCAATGCCTTCATGGACAAGTACGGCGCGCGCATCGAAGCCGGCCGGCAACGCCAGCTGGCGGCGGAGGCGGATGCCAAGGGCGACCGGCCCTCGTGTGAACAGCCGGCGTTGGCCTACCCGACCGAGGCCCGGTCGCGTCGCGGCCAGGTGTCGCGCGCTTCGCCGTCGGGCGAGTACCCCCGGGTCCCCGGCTGGGCGACCTTCCACGTTCGCATCAACTCCGATGGAAAAGTGACGCACGCGTTCGTGATGGAAACGCTGCCCGGTCCGTCCTTCGGACCCGAGTTTGTCCGGACCATCCGCAAGTTGGCATTCAATTCGGTGGACCCGTCCGCGCCCCCCAGGGATGTGGTGGTGCCCCTTCTGTCGATGAGCATATACGGCCCCCGGTTCACCGACTGAATCCAGGCCGCCGCCTCAGCGGCGCAGCTGCAGGAAATCGGGGCTGCAGACCAGGCGCAGGCTGTCCAGGCGCGGACGGGCCCCGGGCAAGGCGGCGAGCACGGCGGCGTGTTCGGCCTCCAGCGCCGCCACTTCCGAGGGATGCACGGCCGGATTGACCCGCGCCAGGGCGCGCAGGCGCTGCAGGTCGGCGCCCAGCGCGGCGTCGGCCCGGTCCCGCGCATCGGCGGCGCGCGCAAGGGCCTCGGCCTCGGCCAGTTCGCGCGCCTTCTCGAGCATCGGCGGCACCAGCGCCGCCAGCACCTTGCGCTGCGGCGCGAGGTCGAAGACGCGGTCGCCGGCGCGGGTGCGCGCCCGTTCGCCGGGGCTGAAGCCGGGACGCGGCTGCAGGCGCGTATCCACCGCCACGGACAGCGGCGCCGGCGGCAGCCAGCGCTCGATGTCGAGGCCATGCGGCGCGACGCACTCGAGCACGTGCACCGCCTCGAGCACCACCGTGCGCGGCGGCAAGGCATCGTCCACCAGGACAGTGGCGTTGCCGGATTCGCCCGACAGCAGCAGGTCGGTGGCGGAGAGCAGCATCGGATGGTCGCCGCGCAGGTAGAGCAGGTCGTCGCGGGCCAGGGCGGTGGCGCGGTCGAAGGTGGCCTGGCGCGGGCCGGCCTTGAGTTCCTCGAAGCCGTCCACGGTGATGTGCTCGGGATCGAGAAGCCACAGCTGGGCCGAAAGCGGTTCGTGGTGCACGCCGAAGGCCTCGAGCAGGCGCAGTGGGAAATCGTCCATCGCCGCGTGCACGTCGTCCTGGCACAGGGCCGGCAGCAGGGACTCGCCGCCGTCGCCGCGGCGGCTGCCCAGTTCGAGCAGGCGGTCGCGGCCCTCGGCGATCAGGCGCGCCAGCTCGGCCAGGCGCACGCGGCTGCGCGCCAGGA
>JAYRTA010000109.1:0-6245 GCA_041919875.1 Arenimonas sp. | reverse complement strand
GCGAGTTCGGTCGCGACGTGGTCATCGACCTGGTCTGCTACCGCAAGCACGGACACAACGAGGCCGACGAACCGGCCGCGACCCAGCCGCTGATGTACCTCAACATCCGCGCCCGCAAGACCCCGCGCGAACTCTACGCCGACAAGCTGGTGACCGAGGGCGTGGTGTCGGCCGACGAGGCCAAGGCGATGGTGGACGGCTACCGCGACCGCCTCGACCGCGGCGAAGTCACCACCGAGCTGGCCGAGGTCGGCCCCGACCCGTATGCCGTGGACTGGAGCCGCTGGCTGCACGGCAAGCTCTCCGACCCGGTGCAGACGGCCGTGGCCCGGCCGGCCCTGGATGCACTGGCGGTGCAGATCAACGTCCAGCCCGAGCGCCTCAAGCTGCACCCGCGCGTGGCCAAGATCTACGAGGACCGCCGCAAGATGGCCGCCGGCGAGCTCGCCATGGACTGGGGCTTCGCCGAGAACCTGGCCTACGCGACCCTGCTCTCGGAAGGCTACAAGCTGCGCCTGGTCGGCCAGGACGCCGGCCGCGGCACCTTCTTCCACCGCCACGCGGTGCTGCACGACCAGGCCACGGGCGAGGCCTTCTACCCGCTGCGCGCGCTGGCCGCCAACCCCGAACACGTGATGGTGGTGGACTCGCTGCTGAGCGAGGAGGCCGTGATGGCCTTCGAATACGGCTACAGCACCGCCGAGCCGACCACGCTCAACATCTGGGAAGGCCAGTTCGGCGATTTCGCCAACGGCGCCCAAGTGGTGATCGACCAGTTCATCACCTCGGGCGAGAGCAAGTGGGACCGGCTCTGCGGCCTGGTGCTGTTCCTGCCGCACGGCTACGAAGGCCAGGGCCCCGAGCACAGCTCGGCGCGCCTGGAGCGTTTCCTGCAGCTGTGCGCGCTGGAGAACATCCAGGTCTGCACGCCCACCTCGCCCGCGCAGATGTTCCACATGCTGCGCCGGCAGATGCTGCGCCCCACCCGCAAGCCGCTGGTGGTGATGACGCCCAAGTCCATGCTGCGCCACAAGCTCTCGGTGTCCACGCTCGACGACCTGTCGGGCGGCGGCTTCCAGGAGCTGATCGCCGACAGCCACTGCAAGGATGCCAGGAAGGCCCGGCGCGTGGTCGTCTGCGGCGGCAAGGTCTACTGGGACCTGGTCGAGGCGCTGGAGGCGAAGAAGGTCAAGGACGTCGCCCTGGTGCGCGTCGAACAGCTCTATCCCTTCCCGCGCCCGGCCCTGGCGGCCGAGCTCAAGCGCTTCGGCGCCGCGAAGGAAGTGGTGTGGTGCCAGGAGGAGCCGATGAACCAGGGCGCCTGGTACCAGATCCGCCACCATCTCGAGGCCTGCCTGGCCAAGGGCCAGTCGCTGAGCTACGCCGGGCGTGCGCGCTCGGCGGCGCCGGCCGCCGGCCACCTGGCCACCCACAATGTCGAACAGGCGGCGCTGATCGAGGATGCCCTCGTCAACGCCCCCAACGGCCACACCGCCGAATAATCCCGTCGAACCACCCGATCCACGCACCCAGGGTCTCGCCATGAGCATCGAAGTCAAAGTCCCGGTCCTTCCGGAATCCGTGTCCGACGCCACCATCGCCACCTGGCACAAGCAGGCCGGCGACAGCGTCCGTCGTGACGAGAACCTGCTCGACCTCGAGACCGACAAGGTGGTGCTGGAAGTGCCCTCGCCGGTCGACGGCGTGCTCAAGGAAATCAAGTTCAAGGCCGGCGACACCGTCACCAGCCAGCAGGTGGTCGCGGTGATCGAGGAAGGCGCCGTCGCCGACGCGCCCGCCGCCAAGGCCGAAGCGCCCAAGGCGGCCCCGGCCGCCGCCGCGCCGGCCCCCGCCAAGGCCGCGGCCCCCGCCGCCGGCAAGCCCGAACTGCCGCCCGGCGCCGCCGCGCACGCGGCGCGCAATGACGTGAACCCGGCCGACGTCGCCGGCACCGGCCGCGGCGGCCGCGTGACCAAGGAAGACGTGGTCAACCACATCAAGGTCGGCGGCGGCGCCCGTCCGGAACAGCGCGTGCCGATGACCCGCATCCGCCAGCGCATCGCCGAGCGCATGATGCAGTCGAAGAACTCGATCGCCATGCTGACCTCGTTCAACGAGGTCAACCTGGGCAAGGTCATGGCCATGCGCAAGGAACTGGGCGAGCCGTTCGAGAAGACCCACGGCATCAAGCTCGGCTTCATGAGCTTCTTCGCCAAGGCCGCGGCGAACGCGCTGCAGAAGCACCCGATCGTCAACTCGTCGGTGGACGGCAACGACGTGATCTACCACGGCTACGCCGACATCTCGATCGCGGTCGCCACCGACAAGGGCCTCGTGACCCCGGTGCTGCGCAACGTCGAGAACATGTCCTTCGCCGACGTCGAGGGCGCCATCGCCGGCTACGCCAAGGCGGCGCGCGAGGGCGGCCTGAAGCTCGAGGACCTGCAGGGCGGCACCTTCACCATCACCAACGGCGGCACCTTCGGCTCGCTGATGTCGACGCCGATCGTCAACCCGCCGCAGTCGGCCATCCTGGGCATGCACGCCATCAAGGAGCGCCCGATCGCCGAGAACGGCCAGGTCGTGATCGCGCCGATGATGTACATCGCGCTCAGCTACGACCACCGCATCATCGACGGCAAGGACGCGGTGCTGTTCCTGGTGGACATCAAGAACCAGCTGGAAAACCCGCACCGCATGCTGCTGGGGCTCTGACCATGGCCGATAACTTCGACGTCGTCGTCATCGGTGCCGGCCCGGCCGGCTACCACGCCGCCATCCGCGCCGCCCAACTCGGCCTCAAGACCGCCTGCATCGACGCGGCCCTGGGCAAGGATGGCAAGCCGGCGCTCGGCGGCACCTGCCTGCGCGTGGGCTGCATCCCGTCCAAGGCGCTGCTCGACAGTTCGCGCCAGTGGCACAACCTGCACCACCTGTTCGGCGACCACGGCATCAGCACCGAGGGCGCCAGGATCGACGTGGGCGCGATGGTTGGCCGCAAGGACAAGATCGTCAAGCAGTTCACCGGCGGCATCGCCCAGCTGTTCAAGGCCAACAAGGTCACGGCCTATTACGGCTTCGGCACCCTGCACGCCAACCGCGTGGTGAAGGTGAAGCAGCACGACGGCAGCGAGGTCGAGCTGCAGGGCAAGCACGTCATCCTCGCGGCCGGCTCGGATTCGATCGAACTGCCGTTCGCGAAGTTCGACGGCAAGCACGTCGTGGACAACGTCGGCGCGCTCGACTTCACCGAGGTGCCCAAGCGCCTGGGCGTGATCGGCGCCGGCGTGATCGGCCTGGAGCTGGGCAGCGTCTGGAAGCGCCTGGGCGCCGAGGTCACCATCCTCGAGGCCATGCCCGACTTCCTGGCGGCGGCCGATGCCGAGGTGGCCAAGGTGGCGCTCAAGGAATTCAGGAAGCAGGGCCTGGACATCAAGCTCGGCGCCAAGGTCAGCCAGGCCGAGGTGAAGAAGGACGGCGTGCACCTGACCTACAACGACGGCAAGGCCGACGCCCAACTGGTCGTGGACAGGCTGCTGGTGGCCGTGGGCCGCAAGGCGGCCACCAAGGGCCTGCTGGCCGACGACAGCGGCGTGCAGCTCAACGAGCGCGGCCAGATCGTCGTGGACGAACACTGCAAGACGGTCGTCGAAGGCGTCTGGGCCGTGGGCGACTGCGTGCGCGGCCCGATGCTGGCGCACAAGGGCTTCGAGGAAGGCATCGCGGTGGCCGAGCTCATCGCCGGCCTGCCGGGCCACGTCAACTTCGACACCATCCCCTGGGTCATCTACACGGAGCCGGAGATCGCCTGGGTCGGCAAGACCGAGCAGCAGCTCAAGGCCGAGGGCATCGAGTACAAGACCGGCAGCTTCCCCTTCGCCGCGGTCGGCCGCGCCGTGGCCATGGCCGAACCGGCGGGCTTCGTGAAGGTGATCGCGCATGCGGAAACCGACCGCATCCTGGGCATGCACCTGGTCGGCGTGAACGTGTCCGAGCTCGTGCACGAAGGCGTGCTGGCGATGGAGTTCCACGGCTCGGCCGAGGACCTGGCGCGCATCTGCCACGCCCACCCGACCCTGTCGGAGGCCATCCACGACGCCGCCATGGCCGTGGACAAGCGCGCCATCCACAAGGCCAATTGAGCCCCGCGGTATCCTGCGAGAGGCGCCCCCGGGCGCCTCTCGTCGTTTGAGCGACACGAACGGAGAACCCCATGGCCCTTCCCTCCTCCTTCCGCGCCTTCCGCATCCACGGCGACGGCGGCCACCGCGCCGGCGTCGAAACCCTCTCGCTCGACGACCTCGGTCCGGGCGAGGTCGTGGTCCGCGCCGAGTGGTCGAGCGTGAACTACAAGGACGCGCTCGCCGGCACCGGCGAGGGCAAAATCCTGCGCCGCTTCCCGCTGATCGGCGGCATCGATGTCGCCGGCACCGTGCTCGCCTCCACCGATGCCCGCTTCCGCGAGGGCGATGCGGTGCTGTGCACCGGCAGCGGCCTGTCCGAGACCCGTGACGGCGGCTACAGCGAAATCGTGCGGCTGGAGGCGGATTGGGCCATCCCCCTGCCCGCCGGCCTGACGACGCGCGAGGCGATGGTGCTGGGCACCGCCGGCTTCACCGCCGGCCTGGCCCTGCTGCGCATGGAAATGAACGGCCAGCACCCGGACATGGGCCCGATCGTCGTGACCGGCGCCACCGGCGGCGTGGGCATGCTGGCCATCGACATCCTCACGCGCGCCGGCTACGAGGCGCATGCGATCACCGGCAAGTTCGACCAGCTCGATGCACTGACGGCGCTGGGTGCCCGCCAGGTCATCTCGCGCCACGACCTGCACCTGGGCGGCCGGGCACTGGAGACGGCGCGCTGGGCCGGCGCGATCGACAACGTCGGCGACCCGATGCTGGCCGGCCTCACGCGGGTCATCCAGCCCTACGGCAACATCGCCAGCTGCGGCCTGGCCGGCGGCCCGGCCCTGGCCACCACGGTGATGCCCTTCATCATCCGTGGCGTCTCCCTGCTGGGCATCGCCTCGGCCGGCACCGCCCGGCCGCAGCGCGAGCAGGTCTGGCAGCGCCTGGCCGGCCCCTGGAAGCCGGCGCACCTGGACCGCATCTGCACGCGGGAAACCACGCTCGACGGCCTGGCCGGGGTATTCCCGGGGATGCTGGCCGGCGGTTCCTTCGGACGGACGGTCGTCCGGCTCTGAGCCCCGGCC
Source organism: Arenimonas sp. (assembly GCA_041919875.1). GTDB lineage: Bacteria > Pseudomonadota > Gammaproteobacteria > Xanthomonadales > Xanthomonadaceae > Arenimonas. The sequence continues at coordinate 1,030 of JAYRTA010000109.1, read as the reverse complement.
CTCACGCGGCTTGCACGGCCACCGCCCGCCCGGCATACAATCCCCCGGTCCCTTGGAGGTCCGTACATGGCACGCATCCTGATCGTCGACGACTCCCCGTCCCAGCTGATGGGCATGAAGCGCATTGTCGAGAAGCTCGGCCATGAGGCCATCACCGCCGAAGACGGCGCCGCCGGCGTGGAAACCGCCAAGGCCCAGCGCCCGGACCTGATCCTGATGGACGTGGTGATGCCCAACCTCAACGGATTCCAGGCCACCCGCGCCATCTCCAAGGAATCCACCACCGCCCACATCCCGATCGTGCTGGTCACCACCAAGGACCAGGAAACCGACAAGGTCTGGGGCATGCGCCAGGGCGCGAAGGCCTACATCACCAAGCCCTTCAACGAGAACCAGCTGATCGAGGTCATCAACGGGCTGCTCGCCAGCGGGTGAGCGGCGCGGGTCCGGGGCCTGCTTTGCTGGCCACGAATGCACGCGGATCGGCGCGGACAAGTCAGAAAAGGAACGGGCGGCCCTGACGGGCTGCCCGTTTTGTTTCCGCCATGCGAACCGGCCGGTAGCGCGCCTGGCCGCCTCCGCGAGGGGCCCGGACCGGTTGGCGCCTGATCCGCGGCCAACCCTTTGTTCACGCCTTGCGCGGATCGAAGGCGAAGGCCTCGGCCATGCGGCGGTAGAGCTCGCGCTGGGCCTCGGTGCCGGCGCGCGGGGTGCGCACTTCCAGTTCGACGATCTGGTCACCGGCGGGCTGGCCGGCACGGCCCGGCAGGCCGCGGCCGCGCAGGCGCAGTTTGCGGCCGCTGTCGGAGTCGGGCGGGATCTTGAGGTCCACCCGGCCGCCCAGGGTCGGCACGCTCACCGTCGCGCCCAGGGCCGCCTCCCAGGGCGCCAGCGCGAGGGTATGCAGGATGTTGCGGCCGTCGACCTCGAAGTCGGCATGCGGGCGGTAGTGCACTTCCAGCAGCAGCGCGCCCCCGTGCCGGCCCTGGCCGGCCAGCCGGATCACCTGGCCTTCGCCGATGCCGGCGGG
>JAYRTA010000108.1:0-6246 GCA_041919875.1 Arenimonas sp. | reverse complement strand
TAGCAGTCCGGCCTCGGCCAGCAGCAGCGCGCCGCAGCAGTTGGCCGCCAGCGGCACGCCGCGCAGGGACAGCGCGCGCAGCAGCTCCATTTCCGGGCCGTAGCCGGCCAGGCGGCGCACCGCATCGTCGGCGCTCGAATGCAGGTAACCGGGCACGATCACCAGGTCCAGGGCACGGTCGGGCGACTGCAGCGGGCCGACCACCAGGCCGCCGGCGCCGCGCACGTCGCGCTGGCCGCGGGCGCCGATCAGCACGGGTTCGAGCCGCAGGGGCGTGCCCGGGTCGCGCAACTCGGCCACGCGCTGGGCCACGCGCAGCATGTCCATCGGGCCGGCCAGGCTCGAGAGCAGGCTGTCCTCGAGCGCGAGCAGGCCCACGGCGATGCGGCGTTCACCTGGCGACATAGACCACTCCCGAGCGCTGGTCGAGCCACTGGAGGATATCGGCCGGGACCTGCAGCGCGGGCTGGCCGGCCGGCAGGGCCTGGCCGCAGGCGACCAGCGCCACCTGGCCGGAATGGCCGGCGGGCAGCACCGTGGCCGAGGGCGCCAGCAGGGCCGGGCGACCCTGGGCGTCGCGGGTCAGCAGCCACAGGCCGGGCGGGGGCGGCCGGCCGGCGCGGCAATCGGGGCGCACGCGCAGGCTCAGGTCGGCGCCGTCGGCCGGCAGCAGGCGCCAGCGGGCCGCGCCGGGTTCGAGCACGGCCGAGTAGCGGCTGCCTTCCACGAAGATGCCGTCATCGGCGGCCGGTTCGCCGGCGGCGACGGGGCCGGCCGCGACGGCCAGCAGCAGGGAGAGGATCAGGGAGCGGGTCATGGCGGGTCTCCTGGGGGCCGGGCGAAGACCCGGCGAGCACAGGGTCCCCCGGCCGGGGCACGCCCGGCAGTGGCGGAAACGCCGCCTTTGGGGTGGAACCCGCCAGCCCGGGCTCAGCCGCACCCGGCCCGGTAATGCAGGAAGCCGGCCGCCTGGGCGTCGGCACCGCTCACGCGTTCGACCCGGCCGCAGTGCAGCACCGGCGGGTGGTCGCTGGGCGGCAGCCAGACCGGCTCGCCCTCGCCGGGCAGCTGGTCCGTGGCGTCGACCGGCTCGACCGTTTCGATGGCACCGCGGCCCTCGTCCACGATGCAGTCGAAGCGGGCCTGCCCGGCGTCGGCCAGGCGTACGCCGATCTTGCCCTGGTTCATCGGCCAGGCCTTGGTGACCCGGTCGGTGGCGACGCCGGCATCCAGCGCGCAGCGCTGCACGGCCGCCAGCAGCTCGGGCAGCAGGCGGCTCCAGTCCCCGGCGGGTTTGGTGGCGGCGTCGGCGGCGGGCGCGGTGGCCATGTCCAGGCCGTATTCGGCGCGGCAGCAGCCGTTGGCCTGGCGGCCGTCGGCGAAGGACACCACCGCACTGAACGGCATCGCCGGCCCGTCGGCCATCGTGTCGAAGCATTGGGCGGGGGAGAGCAGGGCCGCCAGCTTTTCCGCCGGCGCATCCAGCGGCGCGCCTTCGAAGCGCCAGGCGCCGCCGGCCAGGGCCAGGGTCTGGCCTTCGAGGGCGGTTTCCGACTCGGGCGTCTTGAGCAGGGCCGAGGCGCCGCCGATGTCCAGCGCCCAGAAGGGTTCGTTGCCGCGGCAGAGGAAGGCGCGCGGCACTTCGCCAGGGGCGGGGGTCCCGGTGGCCGCGGTGCCCGGCGCCGCCGGCGCAGGGGTCGGCACTGGCGCGGCGTCTTCGGCGGGTGCCGGGGCCGGGGCCGGCGCCGGCGCGGGTGCGGCCTCGGGCGCCGGGTCCTGGCGGCAGGCAGCCAGGGCGAGGGCGAGCGGCAGGACGATCAGGGCACGACGCATCGCGGGACTCCGGTCGGGGGACGTGGCCGCGACCTTGCCCCAGCCGCGCCGGGCCGGCAAGGGCTGGCGTTCAGGCCCGGCGTCAACGCCGGCGCGGGCGGCGCGTTCTTGTCGGGCAAGGCGGAATGGTCCGCCGGGATGGAGAGACCGCAATGAAACGAGTCATCGCTTTCACCGCCCTGGCCCTGGCCACGGGCCTGGCCTTCGCCCAGGCCCAGCCCACCGGCGAGCGCGCCGAGCGCGCGGCCCAGTGGCGTGCCGAGGCCGAGGCCCGCTTCGCGCAGGCCGACAAGGACGGCGACGGCAAGCTCGACAAGGTCGAGGCCCGCGACATGGAGCGCATCAGCCGACACTTCGACCGCCTCGACGCCAACGCCGATGGCAAGCTCGACAAGGACGAACTGCGCCAGGCCCATCGCAAGCACCGCGGGGGCCGCCGGATGGCCCAGGGCCACGAGGCTTTCCTGCGCGGCCTGTGGGTCGGCATGGACGACGACAAGGACGGACTGGTGAGCCGCGCCGAACTGGGCGACAAGGCGCCCAAGCTGGCCGAGAACTTCGAGGCCATCGACGCCAACCGCGACGGCAAGCTCAGCCGCGGCGAAATGAGCGACTTCCGCGACCGCAAGCGCGCCGAACGCCGCGCCCAGGCCGGCGGTTGAAGCAGGCGTGACACCCGGGGCGGCGCGAGGCCGCCCCGGGTCCGGTTCAGAAGCGGAATCTCAGAAGCGGAAACCGATCGACAGCCCGTAGATCAGCGGATCCACGTTGGCCGTCCCGACGTCGCCCAGGGTTTCGACGGTCACGTCGGTGTCGAAATCGAGCTTGCGCACGTCGGCGCGCAGGAAGACGTCGTCGCTGAAGTAGAAGTCGGCGCCGGCGTTGAGGCTCAGGCCGTTGCTGTTGCTGCCGGAGATGCCCAGGCCCGCGAGCGCGCCCTGGGTCTGCTCGCCCGACACCGACACCCAGCCGTAGCCGGCGCCGAGGTAGGGGCGGAACACGCCGTCGGTGTTGAAGTGGTAGTTGATGCCCAGCGTGGTCGGGCGGTGCTCGACCGTGGCCACCGTGCCCAGGCCGTCGAGCGAGACCTCGTGCTCGAACCGGGCCAGGCCGCTCCACAGTTCCACCGACCAGTTGTCGGCGAAGCCCCAGGCGAAGCTGCCGGTCACGCTCCAGTCGTCGTTGACGTTGGCATCGGCGCCGGCGAGCTGGCCGTTGCCGGACTTGGGATTGGTGTTGCTGTAGCCCAGGGTGGCGGTGAAGTCATTGGCCAGCGCGGGCGTGGCGGCGAGGGCGGTGGCGAGCGCGAGCGCGGAAAGCATCGGACGGGTCATCGGGGGGCTCCTTGGTGTCTGGGGTCCGGCACCTTGCCGGTGCGCGGACCTTGGCCATCGCCGCATCAAGCAGCGGTGATGCCGGCGCCAAGGCCTCGTGAATCCTTCACGGCCCGCGCCTGAACCGCGGACTGAACCCGGGTGAACCAATCCGTCCCACCCGGGTCTTCTGGCACGGGTCGGCGCTGCGACGCTGGCGCGACCCTGAGCATCGATTCGGGGGCAAGGCCCCCACGCGGCCACCCCCGCCGCGCGAGGTTTGTTGCGCTCGGGCCTCCCCGGCCCCGCCCACGGGCGACCAGCACGCGTCCCACGGTGTTTGCGCTCCCCAGCCCCCCGTCTCCCCACGGGGGGTTTCTTTTTCCGGCGCCGGCGCGCCCGGCTTGGCCCGGAGCCGCCGCCGGGGCCACAATGCCGGTCTTTCCATGCAAGCAAGCGCAGGTGGAGCCATGGCCGAGCTCAAGGAAGCCCGGGTGCCGGATATCGGCGACGACAAGGACGTACCGGTGATCGAGCTGCTGGTGCAGCCCGGCGACACCGTGAAGAAGGACCAGGGCCTGGTGACGCTCGAGTCGGACAAGGCGACCATGGAAGTGCCCGCGCCCTTCGACGGCGTGGTGCGCGAGCTGAAGGTGAAGGTGGGCGACGAGCTGTCCGAAGGCGCCGTCGTGGCCCTGATCGAGCCCAGCGAGGGCGCGCCCGCCGCGGCGCCGGCCAAGGCGGCCGCCCCGGCCAGGGCCGCGGAGCCTTCGAAGCCCGCCGAGCCCGCGAAGGCCCCGGAGCCGGTGAAGGCACCCGAGCCGGTGAAGGCACCCGAGCCCGCGAAGCGTCCGGAACCCGCGCAGGCCGCCGGCACCGGCGGCCCCAGCTCGCCCCCGGTGGCCTTCGACGCCGCAGCGCTGATGCCCGGCCAGGTGCCGCACGCCAGCCCCGCCGTGCGCGTGTTCGCGCGCGAGCTGGGCGTGGACCTGGCCCAGGTCGCCGGCAGCGCGCGCGCCGGCCGCATCACCAAGGAAGACGTGCAGGCCTTCGTGAAGGCCGCGCTGGCCGGTGGCGGCGCGCCGCGCGGCGCCGGCGGTGGCGGTGGCCTCGACCTGATCCCGTGGCCGAAGGTGGATTTCGCCAAGTTCGGCCCGATCGAGCGCAAGCCGCTTTCGCGCATCCAGAAGCTCAGCGGCGCCAACCTGGCGCGCAACTGGGCCATGATCCCGCACGTCACCCAGTTCGACGAAGCCGACATCACCGAGATGGAGGCCTTCCGCAAGCGCCTGGGCGAGGAGAACAAGGACGTCAAGGTCACGCCCCTGGTGTTCCTCATCAAGGCCGTCGTGGCGGCGCTGAAGAAATACCCGGCCTTCAACGCCTCGCTCGAGGGCGAGGAGCTGGTGCTCAAGCAGTACTTCCACATCGGCATCGCCGTGGACACGCCCGATGGCCTGGTGGTGCCGGTGATCCGCGACGCCGACCGCAAGGGCCTGCTGGAGCTGGCGCGCGAGCTGGGCGAGATCAGCGCCAAGGCGCGCGACAAGAAGCTGTCCTCGGCCGACATGCAGGGCGGCTGCTTCTCGATCAGCTCGCTGGGCGGCATCGGCGGCACCGCGTTCACGCCGATCATCAATGCGCCGGAAGTCGCCATCCTGGGCGTCTCGCGCAGCGCCACCCGGCCGGTCTGGAACGGCAAGGACTTCGACGGCCGACTGCTGCTGCCGCTGAGCCTGAGCTACGACCACCGCGTGATCGACGGCGCCGCCGCCGCGCGCTTCACGAGCTACCTGGCCCAGGTGCTGGGCGACCTGCGCCGCCTGCTGCTCTGATGGCGACGCCGCTGCCCGCCGTGCCCGGCCCGGTGCCCGCGCGCGTGCGCGTGGCGGCGGTGCAGTACGGCCAGCGCCGGGTGTCGGGCTTCGACGACTTCGCCGCGCAGGTGGAGGAGGGCGTGCGCGTCGCGGCCGACTACGGCAGCGATTTCGTGCTGTTCCCCGAACTGTTCACCCTGCAGCTGCTCAGCGCCGAGCCGCGCCTGCTGCCGCCGGCCGAGGCGGTCGAACGCCTCAGCGGGCACACGCCGGCCTTCACCGGGCTGCTGCAGCGACTGGCCGCGCAGTACCGCATCCACGTGATCGGCGGCACCCACCCGGCGCGCACGCCGGAAGGCGACCTGCGCAACCTGTGCTACATCGCCACCCGCGACGGCCAGCTGCACCGGCGCGACAAGCTTCACATCACGCCCAGCGAGCAGGGCAGCTGGGCGGTGCAGGGCGGCGAGGCCTCGCGTGCCGGCGTGATCGCCACCGACGCCGGCCCGATCGGCATCATGGTCTGCTACGACAGCGAATTCCCCGAACTCGGTCGCCACCTCACCGAACAGGGCGCGCTGGTGCTGTTCGTGCCCTACTGCACCGACGTGCGCCCCGGCCACCTGCGCGTGCGCTACAGCTGCCAGGCGCGCGCGGTGGAGAACCAGGTGTACGTGGTCGCCGCCGGCAACGTTGGGCACTGCCCGAACGTGGCCAACTTCGACATCCAGTATGCGCAGTCCGGCGTGTTCACGCCCTGCGATTTCCCGTTCCCGCCCGAGGGCATCGCCGCCGAGGCGGCGCCGCAGGTGGAACAGATCGTGTTCGCCGACCTCGACCTGGCCGCGCTGCAGCAGGCGCGCCGCGAGGGCACGGTGAAGAACCTCATCGACCGCCGCCCGGCGCTGTACGACGCCTGGCGCAAGCCCTGATTCCGGAGGATCCATGGCCACCATCGAACTGCGCGTGCCCGATCTGGGCGACGACAAGGACGTGCCCGTCATCGAGCTGCTGGTGCAGCCGGGCGACGTGGTGAAGAAGGACCAGGGACTGGTCACGCTCGAATCGGACAAGGCGACCATGGAAGTGCCGGCCAGCGCGGCGGGTCGCATCGTCGAGCTGAAGGTGAAGGTGGGCGACACGGTGTCGGCCGGGGATGTGGTGGCGGTGGTGGAGGCGGCAGGCGAAGGGCGGCCCTCTCCCCAGCCCACTCCCGCTGCGGGAGAGGGAGCGAAGAGCCCCTCTCCCCAGCCCTCTCCCGTACCGGGAGAGGGAGCCAAGAG
>JAYRTA010000107.1:0-6310 GCA_041919875.1 Arenimonas sp. | reverse complement strand
GCTCGGTGCCGATGCGCCACGCCTCGCGCGGCTTGCCGCCCGAGGCGATGTAGTCGACCAGCGCGTGGCGGTCGCGGATCGGGCTTTCCTGGGCGCTGCTGGGTCCGGACACGGGCGGTCTCGTCGGGGGCGGTGGACGCGAGATGCGGGCGAGGCCGTACCATCGCAAGGATGCGAATGCTAACCCGCCGCCCGTGACCCGCACCGTCCTGCTGGCCGCCCTGCTCTGTTTCGCCGCCCCCGTGGCGGGATCGGCCCGGCTCGAGCGCGGCAACGGCCCCGAACCGTCCACCCTGGACGCGCACCGCTGCCCCGAGATCGCCTGCGCCAACGTGTTGCGCGACCTCTACGAAGGCCTGGTGGCCGAAGACGCCCGCGGCCGGCTGATCCCGGGCCTGGCCGAGCGCTGGGAGGCCAGCGCCGACGGCCGCATCTGGACCTTCCACCTGCGCCCGGGCCTGCGCTGGTCCAACGGCGAGCCGCTGGACGCCACCCAGGTGGTGGCCAGCTTCGAGCGCGCGCTCGCACCGGCCACCGCCGCGCCCTTCGCCGGGCAGTTCGAGGCCCTGCGCCGCGTGCACGCGCCCGATCCGGCCACCGTGGTGTTCGAACTCGACCGCGCCACCGACCTGCCGCGCCGCCTGGTGCTGCCGATCGCGATGCCGGTCTACCTGCCGGCCCTGCGCGAACACGGCGCGCGCCACACGCGCCCGGGCCACCTGGTGTCCAACGGCGCCTACCGGCTGGCGCAGTGGCGGCCGCAGGCCCACGTGCTGCTCGAGCGCAACCCGCACTTCCGCGAGCCCGCGCCGATCGCCCAGGTGCGCTTCCATGTCACGGAGGACGCCAGCAGCGAACTCAAGCGCTTCGAGGCCGGCGGCCTGCATATCACCGAGACGCTGCCGCCGCAGCCGCTGGCGGCGCTGCGCGCGCGCTTCGGCGGGCAGCTGCGCATCAGTCCCTACCTGGGCAGTTTCTGGCTGGGCATCAACCTGACGCGGCCACCCTTCAAGGACCAGCCGGGCCTGCGCGAAGCGCTGTCGCTGGCGATCGATCGCGACATCCTCACGCGCCACGTCACCGGCCTGGGCGAATCGCCGGCCTGGGGCATCGTGCCGCCGGACGTGGCCGGCCATGCCGGCGCGGCGCCCCCGACCGGCACGCAGGCGCGGCGCGAGGCCCGCGCGCGGGCGCTGTATGCCGCCGCCGGCTATTCCGCGCAGCGGCCGCTGCAGGTGGAGATCCGCTACAACACCTCCACGCCGCACCGCCGGCTGGCGCTGGCGGTGGCCGCGATGTGGCGCGAGACGCTGGGCGCGCGGGTGACGCTGCGCAACGAGGAATGGAAGGTGTTCGTCGGCAATCGCCGCCAACGCGTGATCACCCAGGTCTTCCGCGGCGGCTGGATCGCCGACGTGGACGACGCCGCCGATTTCCTGCGCATCTTCCGCCGCGACGACCCGGGCAACTGGAGCGGCCTGGACGACCCGGGCTACGACGCCCTGCTCGCACGCGCCGAGGCCGCCGCCACGCTGGAGGAGCGCGCGCGCCTGCTGCGGCAGGCCGAGGCACGCCTGCTCGCGGCGCATGCGGTGGTCCCGCTCTACTTCTACACGTCCAAGCACCTGGTGCATCCGGACGTGCAGGGCTTCGAGGCCAATCCGCTCGACCGCCACCCCAGCCGCTTCCTGCGCCAGCGCACGGAGGCGCCGTGAGCGCGGGCCTGCGCCGTTTCGGCTGGCGCGCCGGTGAAGCGCTGCTGACGCTGTGGCTGCTGGCCACGCTGTGCTTCCTGCTGCTGCGCGCGGCCCCCGGCGGGCCCTTCGACGCCGAGAAGGCCGCGCCGCCAGAGGTGCAGGCGGCGCTGGAGGCGCAGTACCGCCTCGACCAGCCGCTGCCGGCCCAGTACCTGCACTGGCTGGCCGACGTGCTGCGCGGCGACCTCGGCCCCTCGTTCCAGTACCCGGACTACACGGTCAACGAACTGCTGGCCGCCAGCCTGCCGGTGTCCCTGCTCAACGGCGGGCTGGCGCTGCTGCTGGCCCTGGGCCTGGGCGTGCCGCTGGGCACCTGGGCGGCCCTGCGCGCCGGGCGCGCCACCGACCGCCTGCTGATGCTCGGCGCGGGCCTGGGCCTGGCGGTGCCGAAATTCGTGGCGGCGCCGCTGCTGGTGCTGGTGTTCGCGGTGTCGCTGCAGTGGCTGCCCGCCGGCGGCTGGGACGGCGGCTGGCGCAGCCTGGTGCTGCCGGTGGTGGCGCTGGCCCTGCCCAACCTCGCCTACTGCGCGCGCCTGACGCGCGGGGCGATGCTGGACGTGCTCTCGAGCGACTACCTGCGTGCGGCCCGCGGGCGCGGGCTGTCGCCAGTGCGCCTGCTGTTCGCGCATGCCCTGCGCCCCGGTTTGATGCCGGTGGTGGCCTGGCTCAGCCCGGCCCTGATCAACGTGGCCAGCGGGTCGGCGGTGGTCGAGCAGGTCTTCGGCATCCCGGGCGTCGGCCGCTATTTCGTGCAGGGCGCGCTCAACCGCGACTACACCCTGGTGCTGGGCGTCGTGCTCGCCATCGGCGCGGCCATCGTCCTCATCAACGCCCTGGTGGACGCCCTGCGCGCCTGGCTGGATCCGCGGCTTCGGGAGGGATAGGTTCTTGCCCTGTCCGCGTGCATCCGCGTGAATCCGTGGCCGGGAACTAAAGCTGGAGCCAGGACGCGACCAGGGTGCGGGCCTCGTCGAGGCCGAGTTTTGCGTCGGCGGAGAAAACCTGGGCGGTGGCGATGTCGCCGAGCTGCTTGCGGACGGCGGCCAGGGTCCGGGACTGTTCGCCGCGGCCGAGCTTGTCGGCCTTGGTCAGCAGGCAGTGCGCGGGCAGGCCGCGGGCGGCGGCGTAATCGAGCATCTGCTGGTCGTACTCGCGCAGCGGGTGGCGGATGTCCATCACCACCACCAGGCCGGCCAGGGACTGGCGCTGGTTGAAGTAGCGGTTGATCACCTCTTTCCAGGCCTCGCGCATCGCCTCGGGCACCTTGGCGTAGCCGTAGCCGGGCAGGTCCACCAGGTAGCGCTCGGGCGCGACCTCGAAGTAGTTCAGGGCCTGGGTGCGGCCGGGGGTCTTGGACACCCGGGCCAGGCCGTTGCGGTGGGTCAAGGCATTGAGCGCGCTGGACTTGCCGGCGTTGGAGCGGCCGGCGAAGGCCACTTCGCGCACGGTGTCGGGCGGCAGCTGGCGCAGGCTGTGGACAGAATTGAAATAGGTGGCGCGGGCCAGGGGATTGGACATCGGGGAGCGGGGACACGCGGCGCGGAATGGCGCCCAGCATGGCCCGCCCTGCCCCGCCTGACCAGCCCGGCGCCCGGCCGCCGGCCTTGAATTGACCGTCCACGGCGGCGGCTGGGATAATCCGCGCCTTCCCGCGCGCCGGCCGCGCGGCCCCTGAATTCCCATTGAAATCAGCGTTCCGGAGCAGCCCATGAAGTTCCCCCGCATCCTCGGTGTCGCCGCCGCGCTGGCCGCCGCCTCGGTCGTGGCCCAGGAAGCCGCCACCGTGACGCCCGCCCCGGAAACCGAGGCCGCCCCGGTCGCCACGCTGGAAGCCGACAACACCCCGGCCTCCTGGGGTGATGCCGCCGCCGGGGCCGGCAAGGCCGCCGCCTGCGCCGCCTGCCACGGCATGGATGGCAACGGCGCGGATCCGCAATACCCCAAGCTGGCCGGCCAGCACGAGCAGAACATCGCCCGCCAGCTCGCCCTGTTCAAGAACGGCGGCCGCGACAACGCGATCATGCTCGGCTTCGCCGCCACCCTGAGCGCGCAGGACATGCGCGACATCGGCGCCCATTTCGCGGCCCAGAAGGTCGTGCCGGGCGTCGCCGACGACACCGCGATCGCGGAAGGTCCCCACGCCGGCCGCAAGTTCTTCGAGGTCGGCCAGCGCCTGTGGCGCGCCGGCGACGCCGACCGCGGCATCCCGGCCTGCCAGGCCTGCCACGGCCCCGCCGGTGCCGGCGTGCCGGGCACCTACCCGGCCCTGGCCGGCCAGCACGCCCGGTACACCGCGGCCGCCCTCACCGCCTTCCGCGGCGGCATGGCCTGGGGCAAGGACGCGCAGGCCAACACCGTGATGTCGGGCGTGGCCGCCGCGCTCACCGACGAAGAGATCCAGGCCCTGGCCAGCTTCGCCGAAGGCCTGCACAACGTCGCCGACGCGCCGAGCGCCGAGGCCATGGCCGACGCCCAGGCCCAGGCCGCCGCCGCGCCGGCCGAGGCCGCCGCCGAGGCTGCCCCGGCCGAGCCCGCGCCCCAGGGCTGACCCCCGTCGGCGGCCGCCGTGCCGCCGCCTCGTGAACCTTCGCGGTCGGCCGTGGTCCAGCTGACCATCCCCGTCCCAGGAGTGCCGTCCCGATGAAGCGCCTGCTTCCCCTGATCCTCGCCCTGAGCCTGGGCCTGTCCGCCTGCGGCAAGACCGAGGAGCCTGCCGCCCCGGCACCGGCCGCCGACGCGCCCGCCGTCGAGGCGCCGGCCACCGAGGCCCCGGCCGTGGATGCCGCGCCGGCCGAGACCGGCGCCGAGCCCACCGCCGATGCGCCGGCCGAACCGGTCGCCGAGGCCCCGGTCGCCACCGCCGCCGACACCGCCGCCCCGGACGCCACGCCGGCGCCGACCCCGGCCCCCGCCACCTCGCCCGAGCCCGTCGCCGCCGCGCCGACCGGCCCGGAGCCGCGCGAGGGCATCGACTATGTCGTGCTCGCCTCGCCGCAGCCGACCTTCTCCCAGGGCCCGGGCATCGAAGTGGCCGAGGTGTTCTCCTACACCTGCATCCACTGCGCCAACCTGCAGCCGCGCCTGAACACCTGGAAGGCCGGCCTGGCCCCGGACGTGCGCTTCATCTACGTGCCGGCCGCCTTCGGTGGCGCGGTCGACAACCTGGGCCGCGGCTACTACGCGGCCGAGGCCGTGGGCCTGCTCGACAAGACCCACGACGCGCTGTTCCGCGCGGTGCTGATCGAGCGCAGCTTCCAGACCGGTTCGGAAGAGGAGATCGCCGACTGGTACGCCAAGCAGGGCGCGGACCGCGAGGCCTTCCTGTCGACGATGCGCAGCTTCGCGGTCACCGGCAAGCTCAACCGCGCGCGCCAGTTCGCCCTGCGCACGGGCGTGGATTCGACCCCGAGCATGATCGTGGCCGGCAAGTACCGCGCCGTCGCCAACGGCGAGCGAGGCATGGAAGGCCTGCTGTCCACGGTGGATTGGCTGGTCGCCCGCGAGCGCGCCGCCGCCGCGCCGTGATCCCCGCGCCCGGCTGAACGAAAGGGCCGCCGATGCGGCCCTTTTCTTTTTCCGGCGCTTGTCGGCGCCGGCACGCGGTCGCACCATGTCGGCATGAGCCCATCCCGCAAGCGCCTTCGCCTGCTCAGCGCCAACATCCAGGCCGGGTCGAGCACGCGCGCGTACGCCGACTACGTCACCCGCAGCTGGTCGCACGTGCTGCCCAACGGCAAGCGCCTCAACCTCGACGCGCTGGCCGAACTGGCCGAGGACTTCGACGTGGTGGGCCTGCAGGAATCCGATCCCGGCAGCCTGCGTTCGGGCTTCACCAACCAGGCCGAACACCTCGCCGAGCGCGCGCGCTTCCCGTTCTGGAGCCACCAGCCCAACCGACGCGTCTCGCGCATCGCCGGCAGCGGCAACGCGCTGCTGAGCAAGCTCGAGCCCAGCGACCTGCTCGACTACGCCCTGCCCGGCCGCATCGCCGGCCGCGGCGTGCTGGTGGCGCACTTCGGCGATGGCGCGTCGGCCTGGCACCTGGCGGTCACCCACCTGTCCCTGGGCGCGCGCTCGCGCCAGCTGCAGATCGGCTTCCTGGCCGAGCTGCTGCAGGACCATCCGCGCCTGGTGCTGATGGGCGACTTCAACTGCGATGCCGATGCGCCCGAAATGCGGCCGCTCTACCGGCAGACCGCGCTCGAGCCGCCGCCGCAGCGCGTGTGCACCTTCCCGAGCTGGTCGCCCAACCGCTGCCTGGACCACGTGCTGGTCGGCGGCATGAAGGTGCACGACTACCGCGCCGTGCCCGCCGCCGGCTCCGACCATTTGGCCGTGGCGGTCGAACTCTCGCCGGCCTGAGGCGCCGCCGCGTGAGTCAGGGCAGCAGGCTGGCGCCCACGGCCACCAGGAACAGCGCGAACAGGCGACGCAACGCCGGGCCGCTCAGCCGATGCGCCAGGCGAGTGCCCAGCGGCGCGGTCACTACCGAAGCCAGGGCGATCGCCAGGGCCGCCGGCAGGTACACGTAGCCCCAGCTGCCGGCCGGCAGG
>JAYRTA010000106.1:0-6375 GCA_041919875.1 Arenimonas sp. | reverse complement strand
GCGGCGACGCTGCGCGGCGAAGCCGTCGAGTTGATGGAGATCACGCCGGCATGACGGGGTTCTCCGCCCACGACCACGCCCACATGGCCCGCGCGCTGCAGCTGGCCGAACGGGGCGCCTTCACCACCAAGCCCAACCCGATGGTGGGTTGCGTGATCGCCGATGGCGGCCGGGTGCTGGGCGAGGGCTGGCACGAGCGCGCGGGCGAGGCGCACGCGGAAGTGCATGCGCTGCGCCAGGCCGGCGAGGCCGCGCGCGGCGCCACCGCCTACGTCACGCTCGAACCCTGCGCCCACCACGGCCGCACGCCGCCCTGCGCCGATGCGCTGGTGGCGGCGGGCGTGACGCGGGTCGTCGCCGCCTGTCGCGATCCTTACCACCAGGTGGCGGGGCAGGGCTTCGCCAAGCTCGCGGCGGCCGGGATCGCGGTGGATGGCGGGCTGATGGAGGATGCGGCGCGCCGGCTCAACCGCGGCTTCTTCTCGCGGGTCGAGCGCGGCCGGCCCTGGGTGCGGGTGAAGCTGGGCATGAGCCTGGATGGCCGGACTGCGTTGGCCTCGGGCGAATCGAAGTGGATCACTTCCGAGGCCGCGCGCGCCGACGTGATGCGCTGGCGCGCCCGCGCCGGAGCCCTGGTCACCGGCATCGGCACGGTGCTGGCCGACGACCCGCGGCTGACGGTGCGCCTGGCCGACGACACGCCCTTCGTGGCGCCGCTGCGCGTCGTGTTCGACCCGCGCGGCCGCCTGCGCCGCGATGCCGCCCTGTTGACCGACGGCGCCGAGGCCACCCTGGCGGTGCACGGCGACGACATCGTCCCCGACTACGACGACGCGGTGCAGGCCTTCGCCGTGCGGCGACTGGTGCACGGCGGGCTGGATCTGCACGGCGCGATGGCACAGCTGGCCCAGCGCGGCGTCAACGAGGTGCAGGTGGAGGCCGGGGCCACGCTCTCGGGCGCCTTCCTGCGTGCGGGGCTGGTGGACGAGCTGCTGCTGTATGTCGCCCCCGTCCTGCTGGGCGATCGCGGCCGCCCGCTGTTCACCGGCCTCGCGCCCGCCTCGATGGCCGAGCGCCTGGCCCTGCGGCTGCTCGACACCCGCGCCGTTGGCCCCGATTTGCGCCTGCTGTTGGGCCCTTGATTCTTCGCCCCGGATCCGCGCGGATCGCCGCTGAAAAGCCGTACCTGGTTGAATATCACCGGCCAGTGAAAATCAACCAGGTACGGCTCTTCATTTCGGGGGCCGCTCTGGTCCGCGTTCGTGCGTGGCTGGGTCTTTCATTGGCCTATCCGCGGGCATCCGCGCGGATGCGTGGCCAAAAACGATCCGTTCCGGAATCCCGGCAATCCACCCCCGGCGGCCTGCGTACAATGGCGCGCCCCGGTGGGGGGCGGATGGCGCGGGTGAAGGGATGTTCACGGGACTGGTGCAGGCGGTGGGGCGGCTGTTGGCGCGCGAGGAGCGCGGCGGCGACCAGCGGCTGCGGTTTTCCTGGGCTGGCCTGGACGCCGGCGACGTCGCCCTGGGCGAATCCATCGCCGTCAGCGGCTGCTGCCTGACCGTCGTCGCCCGGGATCGCGAGGGCTGGGAGGCGGACGTGTCCAACGAAACCCTCGCCCTGACCACCCTGGGCCGCCTGCCGGTGGCCTCGGCGGTCAACCTCGAGCGCTCGCTGCGGCCGACCGACCGCCTCGGTGGCCACCTGGTCTCCGGGCACGTGGACGCGGTCGGCCGCGTGGCCGCCGTGCACGACGACGGCCGCAGCCAGCGCTGGCGCTTCGACGCGCCCGCCGCGGTGCTGCGCTACGTCGCGGTGAAGGGCTCCATCGCCGTCGACGGCACCAGCCTCACCGTCAACGCCGTGGACGCCCACGGCTTCGAGGTCAACCTCGTGCCGCACACCGTCGCCCACACCGCGTTCGGAGAAACCGCGGTCGGCGCCGCCGTCAACCTGGAAGTGGACACGGTCGCGCGCTACGTCGAGCGCCTGCTGGCCACGCGCGAGGAACCGCGATGAGTTTTGCGTCCATCCCCGAAATCCTCGAGGAAATCCGCCAGGGCCGCATGGTCGTCATCGTCGACGACGAAGACCGCGAGAACGAAGGCGACCTGATCATGGCGGCCGAGCTGGTGCGGCCTTCCGACATCAACTTCATGGTCACGCACGCGCGCGGCCTGGTCTGCCTATCGCTCACGCGCGAACGCTGCCGCCAGCTGGGCCTGGGCCCGATGGTGTCGAGCAACACCTCGCCGCACCACACCAATTTCACGGTCAGCATCGAGGCCGCCGAGGGCGTCACCACCGGCATCAGCGCCTACGACCGGGCCCACACCATCCGCACCGCGGTGCGGCCCGACGCCACGCCGGAAGACCTGTCCCAGCCGGGCCACATCTTCCCGCTGATGGCCCAGCCCGGCGGCGTGCTCACCCGCAGCGGCCACACCGAGGCCGCCAGCGACCTGTCGCTGCTGGCGGGCCTGGAGCCGGCCGGCGTGCTCGTGGAGATCCTCAACCCCGACGGCTCGATGGCGCGCCGGCCGGAGCTCGAGGCCTTCGCCCGCGAGCACGGCCTGAAGATCGGCTCGATCGAGGACCTGATCCGGCACCGGCTCGAGACCGAGCACACGATCGAGCGCGTGGACGAGCGCGAGATCAGCACCGACCACGGCGAGATGCGCCTGGTGACCTATCGCGACCTCGTCAGCCGGGACCTGCACTTCGCCCTGGTGCACGGCCGGCCCGCGGGCGATCGGCCCTGCCTGGTGCGCGTGCACGTCAAGAATCCGCTCTCGGACGTGCTCGCCTGGCGCCGGCCCGACGTCGGCGTGAGCGCCGGCCAGGCCCTGGCGGCGATCGCCGCGGCGGGCGAGGGCGTGCTGGTGGTGCTGTCGGAAGGGATCGCGCCCGAGGCGCTGCTGGCCCGCATCACCGGGGCCGAGCCCGCCGGCCCGCCCAGGGTGCAGGAGTGGCGGCGCAACGGCGCCGGGGCCCAGATCCTGCACGACCTGGGGCTGGGCCAGCTGCGCGTGCTGGGGACCCCGCGCCGCCAGGTCGGCCTGGCCGGCTTCGGCCTGGAAGTGGTGGATTACGTCCAGCCCTGAGCGCCGCCGGCCCGCCCCGACACCGGGCCGCGGGGGAGAATCGCCGGCCCATCGGGGAAAAATGGAGCCTGGCTCCGTTTTTTCTCCGGTAAACTGGCGGCCCCTTGTCGTCGGCCACTGCATGAGCCACTACGAAGGCGACGTCCGCAGCCCCGAGGGCGCGCGCTACGCCATCCTCGCCAGCCGCTGGAACCCGCGCATCACCGATGCGCTGGTGGACGGCGCGCGCCGCGCTTTCCAGTCGCACGGCGTCGCGGCGCAGGACGTGGACGTGATCCGCGTGCCCGGCGCCTGGGAATTGCCGGTCGCGGCCGCCCACGCGCTCGACCGGGTCAGCTATGCCGGCGTGGTCGCCCTGGGCTGCGTGGTGCGCGGCGACACCCGCCATTTCGAGCAGGTCGCCGACGAGTGCGCCCGTGGCCTGATGCGCGTGCAGCTCGACACCGGCGTGCCGGTCGCCAACGGCGTGCTGGCCGTGGACGAGTACGCCCACGCCGAGGCCCGCGCCGGCGGCAGCCACGGCAACAAGGGCGAGGAAGCCGCGCTCGTCGTGATCGAAATGGCCAACCTGATCGGAAAAC
Source organism: Arenimonas sp. (assembly GCA_041919875.1). Classification (GTDB taxonomy): domain Bacteria; phylum Pseudomonadota; class Gammaproteobacteria; order Xanthomonadales; family Xanthomonadaceae; genus Arenimonas. The sequence goes on along the minus strand of JAYRTA010000106.1, from coordinate 2,690 downwards.
TGGCATGAAGCACACCCGCCCCGACGGCATCGACCCGCACGCGCGCAGCCGCGCCCGCCGCCGCGCGCTGCAGGCGGTGTACGCCTGGCAGCTGTCGGACACGCCGATCGGCAAGGTCATCGACCAGTTCCGCCACGAGCAGGACATGGAAGTGGCCGACCAGGCCTATTTCGAGGACCTGGTGCAGGGCGTCGGCCGGCACCTGGCCGAGCTCGACGCCGCGCTGGCGGACTACCTCGACCGCGAGATCGGCCAGGTGGACCCGATCGAGCGCGCGGTGCTGCGCATCGCCGCCTACGAACTGCGGCACCGGCCCGACGTGCCCTACCGCGTCGTGATCAACGAAGCGATCGAAACCACCAAGCGCTTCGGCAGCGAGCACGGCCACACCTACGTCAACGGCGTGCTCGACCGCGCCGCCGCCGCCTGGCGCAGCGCCGAGGCGCAGGCCCCGCGCCGCCCCTGAGCCGCGCATGCCGGGCGAGTTCGCGCTGATCGACCGCCTGCGCGCCCGGGTCCGCGGCCGCCCCGACCTGCGCCTGGGCATCGGCGACGACGCCGCCCTGCTGCAGCCCGCGCCCGGCCACGAGCTCGTGGTGACCTGCGACACGCTGGTCGCGGGCGTGCATTTCCCCGAAGACACCACCCCCGCCGACCTGGGCTGGAAGGCCCTGGCGGTGAACCTGAGCGACCTGGCCGCGATGGGCGCCGCCCCCGCCTGGTGCACGCTGGCGATGACCCTGCCGCAGGCCGACGCCGACTGGCTGGACGCCTTCGCCGACGGATTCTTCGAACTGGCCGACGCGCACGCGGTCGCGCTGGCCGGCGGCGACACCACGCGCGGGCCGCTCAGCCTGACGATCACCGCCTTCGGCCAGGTACCCGCCGGCCAGGCCCTGCGCCGCGACGGCGCCCGCCCCGGCGACGAGGTCTGGGTGAGCGGCAGCCTGGGCGATGCCGCCGGCGCTCTGGCGCAATGGCAGGCGCGCGGCCCGGCCTCGGCCAAGCTGCGCCATCGCCTCGACCGGCCGACGCCGCGGGTGGCGGCCGGCCTGGCCCTGCGCGGCCTGGCCAGCGCCTGCGTGGACCTCAGCGACGGCCTGCTGGCCGACCTGGGCCACGTGTTGGCCGCCAGCGGCTGCGCGGCCACCCTCGACCTCGGCCGCCTGCCCACCACGCGCACCCTGGCCGAACACTTCGACGAGCGCCGCCGCTGGGAACTCCAGCTGGCCGGCGGCGACGACTACGAGCTTTGCTTCACCGCGCCGCCGCAGGCCGCGCTGGCGATCGAACAGGCGCTGGCGGCCGCGGGCGAATCGGCCACCGTGATCGGCCAGCTGCACGCCGGCCGCGGCCTGTCGCTGCGCACGCCCGAGGGCGACGCCTGGACGCCGCCCGCCCGCGGCTACGAACATTTCCGGGACGCCCGCTGATGCCCGCCCTGCCCACCGGCACCCGACGCACGCTGATGAAGCATCCGCTCGGCTGGCTGGCGGCCGGTTTCGGCGCGGGGTTCTCGCCGCGCGCGCCAGGCACCGTCGGCTCGCTGGCGGCCCTGCTGCCCTGGTGGTTCCTGCTGCGCGAGCTGCCGATGCCGGCCTACCTGGCCGTGCTGGCCGCCAGCTTCGCGCTGGGCGTCTGGGCCGCGCACTGGGTGATCCGGCGCACCGGCATCCAGGACCCGGGCCTGGTGGTCTGGGATGAATTCGTCGGCCTGTGGATCGCGCTGGCGGCGGCGCCGGCGGGCTGGCCCTGGGTCGTGCTGGCCTTCGTCGCCTTCCGTGTCTTCGACATCGCCAAGCCCTGGCCGGTGGGCTGGGCCGACCGCGCCCTGCACGGCGGCTTCGGGGCCATGGTGGACGATGCGCTGGCCGGGCTGTACGCGCTCGGCGTGGTCCAGGCCCTGGCGTTTTTCCTACGCTGATCCGCGGCGAAGCCCGGCCTTGCAGCGGCCGGGCGGCGGCAAGACTTCGTGGCCAGGAGGCCACGCATGCCGCAGCCGCTGTTCCGTCCCGAAGTGCTCCAGGCCCGCCGGCAGTCCTGGCTGGGGCCGGTGGTGCTGGGCACGCCGCCCGGCCTGCGCCTGCTGCTGGCCCTGCTGGCGATGGTGTTGGCGACCGCCGTCCTGTTCCTGCTGCAGGCCGATTATTCGCGGCGTACGCGCGCCGCCGGCCTGCTGGTGCCCGACCTGGGCCTGGTGACCCTGCTGGCGCCGGCCGCCGGCCTCGTCGACGCCGTGCCGGTGGAGGAAGGCGGGGCGGTGCTGGCCGGTGGCCTGCTGGTCCGGCTGGCGGTGCCGGCCGCGAGCGACCTGGCCGGCGACGCCCTGGCGGCGGCCGATGCGGCCCTGGTGGCGCGCAGGGAGGCGGGCCTCGAACAGCACCGGGCGCAGGCGGCGCTGCTCGACGTGCGCCTGGCCGCCGCGCGCGCGCAGCGCGACCTGCTGCACGAGGAACAGGCCCGGCTGGCCGATGAACTGGCCGCACGCCGCCGCCAGCGCGGGCTCGCGGCGGCCGCGCTGGCACGCCTGCACTCGCTGCAGGCCCGGCGCTTCGCCAGCGAGGCCCAGGTGGCGCAGCAGGCGGCGGACCTGCAGGCGCTCGATGCCGGCCTGCGCGCCCTCGAGCGCCAGCAGGCGGCGCTGCGCCGGCAGCAGCTCGAATTCACCCAACCCCAGGACGAAGGACCCG
>JAYRTA010000105.1:371-6377 GCA_041919875.1 Arenimonas sp. | reverse complement strand
CGGAGCGGGCGCCGGCACGATGTCCTGCATCGGCGGGGGCATCGCCGGCGGCGCCACCGTCGCCGCGGCCGGCTCGACGGCCGCGGACTCGACACCCCGGAGCCGTGCCGGCAGCGCCTCGAGCGCCTCCACCGCCCCCATCGTCGGGTCCAGCAGCGGACTCATCACCGCCGCCAGCAATTGCACCGGTTTCGCGTCCCCCTCCACCACCGGCGGATTCGCCGCCAGTTGCGCCCGCAGCCAATCCACCAGGCCCTGGATCCCGGCCTCCTGGCCGCCCGGCAGCGAAATCGCGATCGCGCCCAGACCGACGCGGCCGGCGGTGTCCTCCTTGCGCACGCGCCCGCGCACCAGCCTGGCCAACTGCAGCAGCACCGCGTCGGCCGCCTCGCGCCCGTGGTGCAGGAAGAAGCGCCGGAAATCCTCGATCTCCAGCAGCATCAGGCTCAAGGGCTGCAGGTGCCGGCGCGCGTAGGCGATGTCCTGCTGAAGCCGGTCCTGGAAACCGGCCCGGTTGGCGAGCCCGGTGAGTGCGTCCAGCGTGACCTGCGACTGCAGCGCCCGGGTGACGCGCTGGTGGGTGGAATGGGCGCGCGCGCGGGCGATCAGGTCGCTGGCGGTGAAGGGCTTGCCGATGAAATCGGTGGCGCCCATGTCCAGCGCCTTCATGCGCGCCGCTTCGTCGTTCTCCGCGCCGGTCACGATGATCACCGGCAGCGACTGCACGCCGGGATCCTGCGAGCCGCGGACCTTGGCCAGCAGCTCGTAGCCATCCATGCGAGGCATGTTCAGGTCGGTGAACACGACCTGGATGCCCTGGTCGGCCTCCAGGGTGGCCCAGGCCTCCATGCCGTCGTCGGCGGTGACGATGTCGTACTCGTCCCCCAGCATCTTCACCGCGGCCTTGCGCATGAGCTTGGAATCATCCACGAGCAGGATGCGCGCCCTGGCGGTGTTTTCCCCGGTCATCGTGCATCCCCACCCGAAAGCCAGCCGGCAGCCTAAACCAGCGCGCCGGCCCGCCCAAGCATGGCGGTCACACTTCCGTGCGCGCGGCCCCGGGGTGGCCCCTCCCCGCCCGCCACTGCGTTTCTGGGAGCGGCGGGATGATGCCCGCCCTTTGCCCCCAACGGACCCGAGCAGGAACCCACCATGCACAAGCGCATCCCCCTTTTCCTCGCCGCCTGCCTGATGAGCGGCAGCGCGTTCGCCTCCGGCGACTGGACCGGCTGGTACCTCGGTGGCCACGTGGGCCGCGCCGATGGCAGCGCCGACAGCCGCGTCTCGCTGGGCGGCCAGTGGTCGTCGGAAAGCCAGGCCCTGCGCGATGACGTCACGGCCAACTGGTCCACCGACCAGGATCCCAGCGGCACCGCCTTCGGCCTGCAGTACGGCTACAACCACCAGTTCGCCAGCGGCTTCGTGCTGGGCGGCGAGCTGGCCTACTCCAGCCTCAACGCGGACGAATCGCGCCAGACCGGCCCGGTCGCCACCGCGCCCTTCCCGAGCCTGACCTACGACTACCTCAACAGCGCCGAGTTCGACGACCAGTGGTCGGTGCGCATGCGCATCGGCGGCGCCTCGGGCCAGCACCTGTTCTACGGCATCATCGGCTGGACCCAGGTCAAGGTCCGCGGCGAGGCCGGCGTGGTCAGCAACGGCAACTACCTCAAGTACGGCAGCACCTCGGGCAGCGAGAGCGGCGTCGAGTGGGGCCTGGGCTACGAGTACGACTTCGGCAACCAGTGGTCGCTGCGCCTGGACTACACCCGCACCGACCTGGGCGACATCGACTACGTCACCGAGTACGTGCCGGGCAGCGCCTTCGTCACGCCGGCCTACCTCGAGTCGGTGAACCTGGACTCCGACCTCAGCGCCTGGCGCCTGGGCCTGAGCTACCGCTTCTGATCCACCGGCCGGGCCCCGCCCGCCACCCGACGCCCCGGCTTGCCGGGGCGTCGCGTTTCCGGCCCCGCGCCGGCCCGCGGCCCGCGCGTTATGCTTGGCCGGTCGTGCTTCCGTCCACGCCAGCGCCCGAAGGCCCCGACGCCCTCGTCCAGGCGGAGAGCGAAGAGCGCCTCACGCGCCTGCCCTGGCGCACCTACCGCCTGCGCACCCTGGGCATGGGCCTGGCCGGCCTGCCGGCCGCCGTGGTGCTGCACGAACTGGCCGCGCCGCCCGCCGCCTGGGCCTGGATGGTCTTCACCTGCCTGCTCTGGCCGCACCTGGCCTTCCTGCTGGCCACGCGCAGCCGCGATCCGTTCAAGGCCGAACTCAACAACTTCATGTGCGACTCCATGCTCGCCGGCAGCATGGTGCCGGTGATGCACTTCACCCTGCTGCCCTCTGCGGCGCTGCTGACGGTGGCCACGGCCGACAAGATCAACACCGGCGTGCGCGGCCTGTGGCTGCGCTCGCTGCCGGCGATGGCGCTGGCCCTGGTGGCGGCGGGCGTGCTCACCGGCTGGCAGCTGCGGCTCGAGACGAGCCTGGCGGTGATCCTGGCCTGCCTGCCGCTGATGGGCGTGCACACGCTGGCGGTGAGCGCCAGCAGCTACCGGCTGGTGCGCAAGCTGCAGCGCCAGAACCTGCAGTTGGACGAAATCAACCGGCGCGACGGCCTGACCGGCCTCGACAGCCGCGGCCACTGGCTGGGCAAGGCCGAAGCGCTGCTGGCCCAGCACCAGGCCGCCGGCCGCACCCTGGCGCTGGCCCTGATGGACGTGGACCACTTCAAGGCCATCAACGACCGCTACGGCCACACCACGGGCGACGACGTGCTGCGCGCCATCGCCGACCAGATCCGCCACCTGGTGCCCGAAGGCGCCCACGCCGGCCGCCTCGGCGGCGACGAATTCGCCTTCGTGCTGCCGGTCGGCGTGCCGGCCGCCTCGGCCTTCGCCGAAACCCTGCGGGCGGCGGTGGAGTCCCTGGAATTCGCGCGCTTCCCCGGCCTGCGCTGCTCGGTCAGCCTCGGCCTGGCCAGCCCGCCGGATGCCGGCCTGGGCTTGCGGGAATGGCTGGAAGCCGCCGACCGCGCCCTGTACGACGCCAAGCACGGCGGCCGCAACCGCACCGTCGGCCGCGGCACGCACTCGCGCGGCGAAGGCTGAGCCGCCGGCTCAGCGCAGCTGGCTGTCCTTGCTGCCGCGTCGGTTGATGCCGGCGGCGCGCTGTTCGCCATCGAGCGCGGCCTGGCAGGGCACGCACAGGCGCACGCCCGGCAGGGCCGCCCGCCGGGCCTCGGGGATGGGCGCTTCGCATTCCTCGCACGTGGCGCGGCCGGGCCCGCGCGGCAGCTGGCTGCGCGCACGCTTGATCGCGTCCTTCACGGTCGCGTCGATCTGGTCCTGGACGGCGCCGTCGCCGGCCCAACCGGTGGCCATGGCCTGGGTTCCTCGCTGCGGGGCCGCCATTATCCGCCTGGCGCTGGCGCGGACCAAGCGCAGGCGTAGACTGGGCCGCACCCGGGCAGCCCGCCCGGCCCGTGCCCGGAGATCGCCATGCGCCGCCCCGTCCTCGTCCCGCTGCTGTCCCTCGCCCTGCTGGTCGCCACGCCGGTGCTGGCGCAGGAATCCCCGGCGATGTCGCCAGAACAGCAGGCCGCGATGGAGGCGTTCGCCAAGGCCGGCACGCCCGGGCCCCAGCACGCACGCATGGCCACGAAGGCCGGCAACTACCGGATGGAGATCCGCAGCTGGCAGGACCCCGCCGGTGAACCGAGCGTGGACAGCGGCGTGGCCCTGCGCCGCGTCGTGCTCGGTGGCCGCGTGATCCTGGAAACCACCGAAGCCAAGATGGGCGGCCAGCCTTTCCAGGGCCTGGGCCTGAGCGGCTTCGACAACGTCAGCGGCAAGTACTGGTCCACCTGGAACGATTCGATGGGCACCGGCCTGATGGTCGCCCAGGGCGACTGCAGGGAGGCCGGCGAATGCACCTTCACCGGTCGCTGGAACGACCCGGTCACCGGCGATGAAATCGTCGCCCGCATGACCAGCCGCTGGCCGGATCCGGACACCGAGATCTTCGAGATGTTCGCCCCCGGCCCGGACGGGAAGGAAATGAAGATGATGCAGATCACCTACACCCGCACCGCGCCCGCGGGCGTGCCCGCGCCGGCCAGCGGCGGCTAGTCGCCGCCCTCCACGCCGAAGCCGGCCTCGCTGTAGCGCCAACCGCCGCCGCATTCGGACAGGCCCAGGGACCAGCGCGTCCGGCTGCTCGGCGTCGGGCCGATGTCGGGCGGCAGTGCCCGCTGCTGGGCCCCGGGCTCGCCCAGGGCCTGGGCCCGCCAGATGCGATAGGCCTCGGGATGCGCGATCCGCAGGGTCATCGCCTCGGCGATCACGTCCGCCACCGGATGTCGCATCTCCACCTGCACGTCGAGGGCACCGCGCGGCGCCAGGTGCAGGATTGCGCGGCGCGCACCCGGCACCGGCCGGCCCTGCGTCAGCCATGCCAGCGCCCGTTCGTCCTGCACGCTCCACAGGCCGCTGATCGGTTCCGGGCAAGCGAAGGACGAGGCCGGACGAAAGCCGGAGGGCGGCCGGTCGTAGCCGCAGCCGCCCAGGGCCAGCGCGCAGGCCGCGCCCGCCGCGAGCGCCCGCCGGCGCCGCGGGTTCATTCGGACGCCACCCCGGCGAGATCGAGCACCCAGCGGGGCGTTTCCGGCTCGCCGGCGAAGAAGTCACGCGTCTTGCCCTCGGCCATCGCCCAACGGTGCAGCCAGCTCGGGCCCCAGGGGCCGTCGTAGCCTTCCTCGTGGCGCTCGTAGGCGGGATCGAGCAGGGCCTCGTCGAGCGTGGTAAACCGATAGCCCTTGGCCTTGGCCGCCGACACCAGGGTGGCCAGCGTGTCGGCGTTGAGTTCGTTCGCATTCACCAGCCACACCTGGGGCAGCAGGTAGCCCAGCAGGTCGCGCGACTGGCCTTCGTAATAGTCGAGCTTGTCGATCATGTAGGCGACGTAGCCCTCGCGCAGCCGCCGCAGCTGCCGGTCGCGCGCGCGGCCGGCCGGCTCCGCCAGCACCTTGCGGTAGGCGCCGGCCCAGATCCATTCGCTGTTGTCCACGGTCACCGGCGCAACCCGGTAGCCGTGCCCGGACAGGAAGTGGCGCATCTGCGCCCGCTGTTCCGGCGAGCGTCCCGCGCGCAGGTAGGGATGCCGGAACCAGCGCGGCGACTGCCCGCGCTCGGCCAGCAGCGGCCGCAGCACGCGCTCGCCGCGCAGGATGTCGGCGCGGAAGGCGTCGTCGCCGACCGCATGCAGGTCCACGTGGCCCCAGGTGTGGTTGCCCAGCTCGGCGCGCAGGTCGAGCCAGTCACGCAGCATCTGCACCCGTTCCGGCACCGGCGTGCCGTCCACCTCGAGCTTGCCTTCGTTGACGAAGCCGGCCACCGGCACCCGGGCCGCGCGCAACTGCGCCATCAGCCGACCATGCCAGGCCGGCAAGTCGTCGGGCACCGGCCCGCCCAGCGATTGCCAGGGCAGGTCGTCCACGGTAAGCGCGACCAGGCGCTGGTCCGGTGGCCGCTGGCCTTCGTCCATCATTTCGAAGCGGATCGCCAGCTGGAAAGAAGCGCCCTCGACAAACCCCTCCGCCGGCCGCTCGAGCCGGAAGTAGCGCACCACCCGCAGCGCCGCCGGCTCGAAGCCGTAGCCGGGTTGCTCCACCGACAGCACCGTGCACGGGTCCAGGCGCCCTTCCTGGGTGATACCGCAGCGCATCACCACGCGGCTCGAGACGTTGGCCGCCAGCGCGCTGGGCGGGTAGTTGCGCGAGAGGATCGAAAGTTCCGGCTGCTCGGCAAAGCGCGTCGCCGGGGCCGCGACCGCCACTGCGGGCAGGCATCCGCCCAGCAGCAGCGCGGCGACCGCCCGCCAGCGCCCTCCCGGGCCGCGGGCCCGTGCCCGGAACAGATTACGCCGCACGATGTCCATGGCCGGGACCCTACCGGGGCGCGCCGGCCGCCGCCAAGCCCCCCCCCCCCGCGCGCCCCCCCCGCC
>JAYRTA010000105.1:0-361 GCA_041919875.1 Arenimonas sp. | reverse complement strand
GGCAATGCCCGCTCAGCCGGCGCGACCGCCCTGCCCGGCCTTCCAGGCCTTGAGCACCTCGGCTTCCTTCTCGCGCGCAATGCCCGCGCGCACCTCGGCCTGGCGCTCGGCCGGCAGGCTGCGGTACCAGGCCATCAGGTCGGCCACGGTCTGGGCCAGCGGCCGGAAGCTCAGGCCGGCGGCGATGGCGCGCTGGTTGGCGACGGCGCCATAGCCCGAATACGGCGTGCCCTCGCGCGGCACCCAGATCGGCAGGCCGATCTCCTGCTGGCCGATGAATTCCGCCGGCACGTGCGTGAAGCTGGCCTGGCCGCCGGTGACGGCGTGGCAGCCGTGCACCATCGCGTCGGTGGTGAGTTCG
>JAYRTA010000104.1:0-6386 GCA_041919875.1 Arenimonas sp. | reverse complement strand
GCTCGACGTAGACCAGGTCGCCGAGCAGGCCCTGGGCGTGGTCGGAAATGCCGACGGTGATCCGGCCGCTGTCTTCGACGCGGGCCCACTCGTGGGACTTCAGGAACTTCAGGTCGCCGGGGATCTCACTCATGTTGGCCTCGCGGACTCAGGGGGGCGGCAGGGGTGGCGGATAGTCTAGCGGGGAGCGCGCGGCGCGGCATCAGGCCAGCACGCCGGGCTGGGCGGCGCCGTCGCGGACGAACGGGTACCTCACCACCCGCACCGGCAGCTGCCGGCCGCGGATGTCCACGGTGGCCGCGCCGGTCTCGCCGGCCGGCACGCGCGCCAGGGCGATGGCCTTGCCCAGCGTCGGCGAGAAGGTGCCCGAGAGGATCTCGCCGGCGCCGGCGGCGGTGGCCACCGGCTGGCCGTGGCGCAGCACGCCCTTCTCGTCCAGCACCAGGCCGATCATCTGCCGCGGCGCGCCGGCGGCCTTCTGCGCCTCGAGCGCGGCGCGGCCGATGAAGTCACGGCCTTCGTCCAGCGCCACCGTCCAGGCCAGGCCGGCCTCGTAGGGCGTCACCGACTCGTCCATGTCCTGGCCGTAGAGCGCCATCCCGGCCTCCAGGCGCAGCGTGTCGCGCGCACCCAGGCCGGCCGGCGCGACGCCGGCGGCCAGCAGCCGGTTCCAGAAATCCACCGCGGCCGCCTCGGGCACCATCACCTCGAAGCCGTCCTCGCCGGTGTAGCCGGTGCGCGCGACGAACAGGCCATCGGCCTCGCAGGCGACGAACTTGCCCAACTTCATCACCGCCGCCGCGGCCTCGGCCGTCAGCAGGCCGGCGACCCGGGCGCGGGCGTTCGGGCCCTGCACGGCCACCATCGCCAGGTCGCGGCGCTCGCGCAGGTCCAGGCCGAAGGGGGCGGCCTGGGCGGAGATCCAGGCCAGGTCCTTGTCGCGGGTGGCGGCATTGACCACCACCCGGAAGAAATCCTCGGCCAGGTAGTAGACGATCAGGTCGTCGATGACCCCGCCCGTTTCATCCAGCATGCATGCGTACAGGGCCTTGCCCGGCACCTTGAGCTTGTCCACCGAATTGGCCACCAGCCGGCGCAGGAAGGGCCGGGCCTGGGCGCCATGCACGTCCAGCACGGTCATGTGCGAGACATCGAACATGCCGGCATCGCGGCGCACCTGGTGGTGCTCCTCGATCTGCGAGCCGTAGCTGATCGGCATGTCCCAGCCGCCGAAGTCGACCATCTTCGCGCCCAGGGCGCGGTGGCTGTCGTTGAGGACCGTCTTCTTGCTCATGGCCTGCCGGAGTGTCTGCGGGAAAGGGCCGGCATTATCGCACCCCCACCCGCCCCGGACACGCGCGGCCTACCGCTGCTGGCGCACGAGCCACGCCACCGGCAACAGCCCGACCAGGCACAGCCACAGCGCCGGCCAGGCCGCCTGCGCCCACAGGCCTTCGGCGGTGTAGGCGTAGGCGCGCACCGCCAGCGTGTCCCAGCCGAAGGGCCGCAGCATCAGCGTCGCCGGCAGCTCCTTGACCACCTCCACCAGCACCAGCAGCGCCGCCGCGACCAGGCCGGGACGCAGCAGCGGCAGCACCAGCCGCCGCCAGCGCTGCGCGGCGGGCACGCCCAGCGCCCGCGCCGATTCGATCAGCGACGGCCGCAGGGCCTCGAAGGCCGCCTCGGTGGCGCCGTGGCCCACGCGCAGGAAGCGCGTGCACAGCGCCAGCAGCAGCCCGGCCAGCGAGGAACTCAATGCCAGCGTCGCCAGCCAGGGCCAGCCGTGTTCGGCCGCCACCAGCAGCCACATCGCGCCCACCGCCAACACCGTCCCCGGCACGGCGTAGCCCAGGCCCGCGGCGAATCCGGCGGCCCGCACGATGCGGTCGCCGCTGCGGCGCGCCAGCCAGGCCAGGGCCAGCGACAGCGAGAGCACGAGCACCGTGGCGAGCGCGGCCAGCAGCGCCGTGTTCCAGGCCGCCTCGCCCACCGCTGGCAGGCTGGCGCGCGCCTGCCAGGACCAGGCGACCAGGCGCACCATCGGCACGACGAAGCCCAGCAGCACCACGCTGCCCGCGGCCGCCGTCACCGCCCAGCCGCGCCAGCCGTGCAGGCGGCGCCGCGGCGGCGGATGCGCGTCGCGCGCGGCGTGGCGGCCGCGCCCGCGGCCCAGCCGTTCCAGCACCAGCAGCAAGGCAACCACGCCGACGACGCCCGAGGCCAGTTGCGCCGCCGCCGGCAGCGAGCCCAGGCCGAACCAGGTCTTGTAGATCGCGGTGGTCAGCGTCTCCACGCCGAGGATGCTTACCGCGCCGAAATCGGCCAGGGCTTCGAGCAGCACCAGCACCAGGCCCGCCGTCCAGGCCGGGCGCGCCAGCGGCAGCGCCGCGAACAGGAAGGCCGACAGCGGCCCGCGGCCCAGCGAACGCGCCGCATCCACCGCCGCCGCGCCCTGGCGCAGGAAGGCCGCGCGCACGATCAGGAAAACGTAGGGATACAGCACCAGCGCCAGCAGCAGCGCCGCGCCGGGCAGGCTGCGCAGCTCCGGGAAACCGGCCGGGTCGCCGCCGAGCGCGCGCCAGCCGCGCTGCAGCGGACCGGCGTAGTCGGAGAGGCCCACGTAGACGAAGGCGACCACGTAGGCCGGCAGGGCCATCGGCAGCACCAGTGCCCAGTCCAGCACGCGCCGGCCCGGGAACTCGTAGCGCGCGCTGGCCCAGGCCAGGCCCACGCCGATGGCGCCCGCGAACACGGCCAGCAGCGCCAACAGGGCCAGCGTGTTGCGGATGGCCAGCGGCAGCACCTGCTCCAGCAGGTGCGGCCAGGTCTCGGGCGCGACCTCGCCACCGAAGGCCGTGGCCAGCCACAGCACCGGCAGCAGCATCGGCGCCGCCAGTGCCCAGGCCAGCAGCCGGGGCGCGAATGCGCGATCCGCGCCCGAGGTCATCCGCTCAACGCCAGCCGGCGCGGTCCATCAGGCGCACGGCCTCGGCCTGGTGCTTGCCCGCGGACGAGACATTGATCGGATCGTCCTCGAAGGGCCCCCAGGCCGCGACGATCGGGTCGAGCGCCACGCCGGCGCGCACCGGCGTCTCGTAGTTCACCCGGGCGAAGTCGGCCTGCACGCCTTCCGAGGCCAGCCACTCCAGGAAGGCCTGGGCGGCGGCACGGTTCTTCGACGCGGCCACCACGCCGGCGCCGGAGATGTTCACGTGGGTGCCGCCGCTGCCCTGGTTGGCCCAGAACACCTGCACCGGGAAGGCCGGGTCCTGCGCCTGCAGGCGGCCCAGGTAATAGGTGTTGATCAGGCCGACGTCGCACTGGCCGGCGGCGATCGCCTGGGCCAGCAGGGTGTCGTCGGCGAAGGGCGCGGTGGCGAGGTTGGCGACCCAGCCGCGCACGACCTGTTCGGTGCGCTCGGCGCCCAGGCGCTCGATCATGGTCGCCACCAGCGACTGGTTGTAGACCTTCTTCGAGGACCGCAGGCACAGGCGGCCCTTCCACTCGGGGCCGGCCAGGGCTTCGTAGGTGGACAACTGCGCCGGCTGCACGCGCGCGGTCGAGTAGACGATGGTGCGGGCGCGCCGCGAGAGCGCGAACCAGCGGCCCTGCGGGTCGCGCAGGTGGGCCGGCACCGCCGATTCCAGCGCCGGCGACTGCAGCGGCGCCAGCAACTGGCGCTCGGCCGCCAGCCACAGGCCGCCGGCGTCCACGGTCATGAACAGGTCGGCGCGGGTATTGGCGCCTTCGGCGGCCAGGCGCTCGACCAGGGCGGGCGCCGTATCGGACAGCAGGCGCACGCGGGTGCCGGTCTCGCGCTCGTAGCGTTCGAACAGCGGGGTCACCAGCGGCTCGCGGCGCTCGGTGTAGACCACCAGCTCGGCGGCGGACACGGCCGGCGCGGCGACCGCCGCCAACAGGACCAGCAACAGGGAACGGGACATGCGCGGCTCCTACGTGGGGATGCCGCGAATGCTAACGGTTCTCATCTTCCAGGGGTAGCCGGCGACGCCGGCCGTTCAGGCCGGCACCACCTGCAGGGCCATGTTGCCGGCCGAGACGATGCGCACGCGGGTGCCCTGGGGCAGGTCCGGGCCCTCGGCCATCCAGAAGGCATCGCCGATCTTGAGCCGGCCGCGGCCGTCCACGATCGCCTGCTCGAGCGCGAACACCTGGCCCACCAGCTGCTCGCCGCGGCGGTTGAGCAGGGGCTGGTCGCTGGGCTTTTCCTTGTCCCGGAAGAAGCGGATGTAGACGCCCACCGAGACGAAGGCCAGCACGGTGAACACGATCACCTGCCACAGCGGCGACAGCGGCAGCACCCACAGCAGCAGCCACACGGCCGCCGCGGCGAAGCCCAGCCACAGCAGGAAGGCGCCGGGCACCAAGGTCTCGGCCGCCATCAGGGCCAGCGCCAGGCAGCCCCAGACGATCAGGTCGGTGCGCATGGCTCAGCGCTCCAGCCGCGGCGGCTGCGGCGCCGGCTTGGGCGCGGCGCCCTGCAGGCCCAGGCTTTCCTTGGCCAGCTCGGCGATGCCGCCCAGCGAGGCCACCATCGCGCTCGACTCCATCGGCATCATCACGAACTTCTGGTTGGGCGCCTCGGCCAGCGACTTGAAGGCCTCGATGTACTTCTGCGCCACGAAGTAATTGATCGCCTGCACGTTGCCCTTGGAGATCGCCGTGCTGACCAGCTCGGTCGCGGTCGCCTCGGCCTGGGCCAGGCGCTCGCGCGCCTCCGCTTCGCGGAAGGCCGCCTCGCGCTTGCCCTCGGCCTCCAGGATCGCACCCTGTTTCTCGCCCTCGGCGCGCAGGATCTCGGCGGCGCGGTGGCCCTCGGCCTCGAGGATGTTGGCGCGCTTCTCGCGCTCGGCCTTCATCTGCCGGGCCATCGCGTCCACCAGGTCGCGCGGCGGCTGGATGTCCTTGAGCTCGATGCGGTTGACCTTGATGCCCCAGGGATGGGTGGCCTGGTCGACGACGTTGAGCAGCTTGGCGTTGATCTCGTCGCGCTTGGACAGGGATTCGTCCAGGTCCATCGAGCCGATCGCGGTGCGGATGTTGGTCATCACCAGGGCGATCGTCGCCTGTTCGAGGTTGGACACCTCGTAGGCGGCCTTGGCGGCGTCGAGCACCTGGAAGAACACCACGCCGTCCACCTTCACCACCGCGTTGTCCTTGGTGATGACGTCCTGGCTGGGGATGTCCAGCACCTGCTCCATCATGTTCACCTTGCGGCCCACGCCCTGGATGATCGGCACCAGCAGGTGCAGGCCCGGCTCCATGGTGTGGGTGTACTTGCCGAAGCGCTCGACCGTCCACTGGAAGCCCTGCGGCACCATGCGCACGGCCTTGAACAGCACGATGACGACGAACAGCAGCAGTACGCCGATCACGAATCCCATGGTCCTTCTCCCCCGGCAAATGGTCTGGCCCGGAGTGTAGCGCCTGGCCCCGCGCCCGGCCCGCCCCCGGGACGCACCGGTCGGCCGGAGCGCCGGCCGGCCCGGCCGAGGGCGGGCGCCCGGCGGCGGCGGCCTGGAGACCACGGCGGCCCGTGGGCCCCTGCGCCCGGCGGGCGTCCGCGTCCTGCAAGCCGGGTGGCCCTTCAAGCCCTTGCGCCCCGCCGGCCCCGCGCCCAGGCTGGCCCCGGCGTCCGCGCACCCGGCTGCGACGCTTTCCGGCCCGGAGGCATCCATGGCCAACGTGAGCACCCGTTCCTCCTTCGCCATCGACCTGCCCGAGGCCCTCGTCGCCCGCGCCATGCGCCGGGAGGCCAGCGCCTTCGAACAGATCTACCGAAAGTTCGAGCGCCCCGTGTTCACCCTGGCGCTGCGCCTGACCGGCGAGCGCGAGGAGGCCCAGGACGTCCTGCAGGACACCATGCTCAAGCTGTTCGACCGCATCCACGACTTCCGCGGCGATTCGCCCTTCTGGGGTTGGCTGCGCCAGATCGCGGTGAACGAGGCGCTGATGCGCCTGCGCAAGCGCGGCCGCCAGCCCTTCACCGACGAGATCGACGACGCCGAGCTCGAAGCGCACGAAACCCTGCTCCCGCCGGCGGCGGCCGACGCCGCCCTGCTCGCGCGAACCCTCGCCGGCCTGCCCGACGCCACCCGCAGCGTGCTCTGGCTCTACCACGCCGAGGGCTACACCCACGAGGAGATCGCCGGCCTGATGGGCAAGACCGCCAGCTTCTCCAAATCCCAGCTCGCGCGCGGCACCCGCCGCTTGCGCGACCTGCTGCGCATCACCCCGGAGGTACCCACCCATGCCTGATGCCCGCCTGCCCGAGCACACGCTGCCGATCGCCGAGGCGTTCGCGCAGCTGCCGCTGGAAGCCCCGGTCCGCAGCGCCTGGCCGCGCCTGGCCGAGCGCCTCGACG
>JAYRTA010000103.1:0-6437 GCA_041919875.1 Arenimonas sp. | reverse complement strand
ATCTCCCAGGAAATCGCCGAATCGGCGCGCGCCCTGCTGCACGCGCGGGTGCAGGCGGCGCAGGTGGGGCAGGTCAATGGCCGCCTGTTCCTGGTCAATGCCAGCCTGGGGCTGTATCCGAAGCTGCTCGAGGACCGCGAGGCCTACAAGCAGCAGTTCGGCCGCAGCCGTTTCGTGGCGGCGGTCTCGGGCCTGCGCACCCTGGCCGGCGAGCACCGGCAGCTGCTGCTGGAGATCGAATCGGCCGGCGAGCGCCGGGTCGTGCGTACCCCCACGCTGTTCATCGGCAACAATCGCCTGCAGCTCGAACGGCTGGGCTTCGACGAGGCCCGCGCACTGTCCCAGGGCCTGCTGGCGGGCGTGATGCTGCGGCCCATCGGCCCCTGGCGCATGCTCGGGCTGGCGCTGCGCGGCGCCTTCGGCACGCTGGGCGATGCCGAGACGGTGGAAAGTTTCGCCCTGCGCCGGATCACGGTCGCGCCGCGCGGACGGCGCGAGGTGAAGGTGGCGGTGGACGGCGAGATCCTGCGCCTGCGCGCGCCCCTGGTGTTCGACGTGGCGCCCGAGCCGCTGCCGCTGCTGATGCCGGCGCCATCGGACCGGGTGGCGGTGGAATGATCCGCCTGCTGCAGGTGTCCGATCCGCACTTCGGCACCGAGCAGCCAGCCGTGCTGGAGGCCCTGCTGGCGATGGCGCGCGCGTGCCGGCCGGACGTGCTGCTGCTGTCGGGCGACATCACCCAGCGCGCGCGGCGCGCGCAGTTCGCGGCCGCCGCCGCGTTCGCCGCGGCGGTGCCGGCGCGGGTGCGTGTGGCCATCCCCGGCAACCACGACGTCCCGTTGCTGGACCTGCCGCGGCGGCTGTTCGCGCCCTACCAGCGCTACGCCGAAGCCTTCGGCGAGGACCTCGAGCCGGCCCTGGACCTGCCGGACCTGCTGCTGCTGTGCGTGAACACCACGCGCCGCTGGCGCCACAAGCATGGCGAGGTCTCGGCGACGCAGATCGAGCGGGTGGCCGCGCGCCTGCGCGGCGCCGGGCCGGGCCAGCTGCGCGTGGTCGTGACCCACCAGCCGGTGGACGTGCCGCAGGAGAGCGAGCGCAATGACCTGTTGCGCGGCCGCGATCGGGCCGTGCGCGCGTGGGCCGCCGCCGGCGCCGATGTATTGATGGGCGGCCACATCCACTGGCCCTTCGTGCGCCCGCTGTCGCAGCGTTTCCCCGACCTCGCGCGCGCGGCCTGGTGCGTGCAGGCCGGCACCGCGGTCTCGCGCCGCGTGCGCGCCGGCCACCCGAATTCGGTCAACCTGCTCGACTACGACGGCGGCGGCCGCGAAGCGGTCTTGCTGCGCTGGGACTACCAGCCCGGGCGCGGCTTTGCGGTGGCGGCGCGGCAGGTGCTGGCGCTGGCGCGCTGAGCCTCAGCGGAAATCGCGCGAGGACACCGCCAGCGCGCCGCTGAGCGCGCTCTCGTCGAACAGGCGGCCGGCGATGACGTGACGCACGCCATCCACCGTTTCCAGGCGCCCGGCCACGCCCATCAGGCGCGCATCCACCAGCACCCGCCGCTGGCGCTCGGCCAGGTCGCGCCAGACCACCACGTTGACCATGCCGTCCTCGTCCTCGAGCGTGACGAAGGTGACGCCGCTGGCGGTCTGCGGCCGCTGGCGGCCGGTGACCAGGCCGGCCACGCGCACCGGGCTGCCGTGCGCCAGCGCGGCCAGTTCGCGCGATCTTCGGTAGCGGCGCGCCGCCAGCGCGCGCCGCAGCAACTGCATCGGATGCGGGCCCAGGCTCAGGCCGACCCGCGCGTAGTCGGCCAGCAGGTCTTCGCCGGCGCTGGGCACGGGCAGGCGCACCGCGTCCTCGCGCGGCGAGCCGCCGAACAGCGGCAGCTGTGGCTCGACCCCGCCGATCGCCCAG
The DNA here is from genome assembly GCA_041919875.1 of Arenimonas sp. Taxonomy (GTDB): domain Bacteria; phylum Pseudomonadota; class Gammaproteobacteria; order Xanthomonadales; family Xanthomonadaceae; genus Arenimonas. The sequence goes on along the minus strand of JAYRTA010000103.1, from coordinate 4,517 downwards.
CGGGCGCGGTGCCGGTGCCCGGCCAGGCCACGCAGCGCGCCGGCCTCGGCCAGCAGGGCGCGGGCGCGTTCGTCCAGGCGGGCGCGGTGGCAGAGGTCGGCCACGTCCTCGAAGTCGCGCCGCGCACGCGCCGCCACGATCGCCTCCGCCGCGGCGCGGGCCAGCCCCGCCACCTCGCGCAGGCCCAGGCGCAGGGCCCAGCCGCCGCGGCCGTCGGCCTCGAGCGTGTTGTCCCAGTCGCCGTGGCGCACGTCCACCGGCCGCACCGCCACGCCGTGCCGGCGCGCGTCCTGCACCAGCTGGCTGTTGGCGTAGAAACCCAGCGGCTGCGAGTTCATCAGCGCGCAGGTGAAAGCGGCCGGGTAGTGGCACTTGAGCCAGCTGCTGGCGTAGGTGAGCAGGGCGAAGCTGGCGGCGTGCGATTCCGGGAAGCCGTAGTCGGCGAAGCCCTTGATCTGTTCGAAGATGCGCTCGGCGAAGGCGCGCGGGTAGCCGCGTTCGGCCATGCCGGTAAACAGCCGGTCGCGGAAGGGCTCCAGCCCGCCCTTGCGCTTCCAGGCGGCCATGCCGCGCCGCACCGCGTCGGCCTCGCCGGGCGTGAAGCCGGCGGCGACCATGGTCAGCTCCATCACCTGTTCCTGGAACAGCGGGATGCCCAAGGTGCGCTCGAGCACCGCCCGCAGCGCCTGGCTGGGATAGTCCACGGCCTCCTGGCCCTGCCGGCGGCGCAGGTAGGGATGGACCATGTCGCCCTGGATCGGCCCGGGGCGAACGATCGCCACCTGGATCACCAGGTCGTAGTAATTGGCCGGCCGCAGCCTGGGCAGCATGGCCATCTGCGCCCGCGATTCGATCTGGAACACGCCCACGGTGTCGGCGCGCTGCACCATGGCGTAGGTCGGGCCGTCGTCGGCGGGGATCGAGGCCAGGTCGTGCACCACGCCGTGGTGGCGTTCGAGCAGGGCCAGGCATTTGCGCACGGCGGTGAGCATGCCCAGGGCCAGGCAGTCGACCTTGAGCAGGCCCAGCACCTCCAGGTCGTCCTTGTCCCATTCGATCAGCGTGCGGTCGGCCATCGCGGCGTTCTGCACCGGCACCAGGTGGTGCAGGGGCTGGTCGGAGATGATGAAGCCGCCGACGTGCTGGCTCAGGTGGCGCGGCGCGTGCAGCAGCTCGCCGGCCAGGGCCAGCAGGCGGCGCATCGGCGGGCTGTCGGGGTCGAAGCCGCGTTCGCGCAGGCGTTCGTGTGCCTGCGAGAGGTCGTCCCAGGCCGAGAAGGCGCGCGAGAGTTCGGCCAATTGGTCCATCGGCAGGCCCAGGGCGCGGCCGACGTCGCGCACGGCGCTGCGGGCGCGGTAGCGGATGACGGTGGCGGCCAGGGCGGCGCGTTCGCGGCCGTACTTGCCGTAGAGGTACTGGATGACCTCCTCGCGCCGCTCGTGCTCGAAGTCCACGTCGATGTCGGGCGGTTCGTTGCGTTCCTTCGACAGGAAGCGCCCGAACAGCAGCCGGCTCTTCGAAGGATCCACGGCCGTGATGCCCAGGGCGAAGCACACCGCCGAGTTCGCCGCCGAGCCGCGGCCCTGGCAGAGGATGCCGCGGCCGCGCGCGAAGCGCACGACGTCCTCGACCGTGAGGAAGAAGGCTTCGTAGCCCAGCGTCGCCACCAGCGCCAGTTCGCGGGCGATCTGGCGGCGGGTGGGCCAGGGCGTGCCGCCGGGCCAGCGCGCGGCCATGCCGCGCAGGGTCAGGGCGCGCAGCCAGGTGGTGGGCGTGTGGCCGTCGGGCACCAGTTCGCGCGGGTAGTCGTACTTCACCTCGTGCATGCCGAAGCGGCAGCGCGCGGCGATGCGCAGGCTTTCCTCGAGCAGGGCGCGCGGATGGATCGCCGCCAGCGCGCGCCGGCTGCGCAGGTGCCGTTCGCCGTTGGGGAACAGGTGGGCGCCGGCCGCGGCCACCGGCCGGCGCAGGCGGGTGGCGGTGAGCACGTCCTGCAGGGCGCGGCGGCGGCGCGCGTGCATGTGCACGTCGCCGCTGGCGACCGCGGGCAGGCCCAGGGCCGCGGCCAGGGCCAGCAGGTCCTGCTGGCGGCGGGCGTCGTCGGGGCCGCGGTGCAATTCCACCGCCAGCCAGGCGCGGCCCGGGAAGCGCGACTGCAGCCAGCGGGCCTCGGCCGGGTCGGGCGTGGCGCCCGGCAGCCACAGCGCCAGCAGGCCTTCGCCCCCGCCTTGGAAATCGGCGCGGCCGAGCCGGTATTCACCCTTGGGGCTGCGCCGTCGCGCGGTGGTGATCAGGTGGCAAAGGGCGCGGTAGCCGGCCAGGTCCTCGACCAGCAGCACCAGCCGCAGGCCGTCGTCGAGGGTGAACTCGCTGCCGACGATCAAGGCCAGGCCGGCCTCGCGGGCGGCCTCGTGCGCACGCACGATGCCGGCGAGGGTGCATTCGTCGGTGAGCGCGAGCGCGGCATACCCGAGCTGGCGCGCGCGCTGGAACAGTTCCTCGGCGCTGGAGGCGCCGCGGCCGAAGCTGAAATGGCCCAGGCAGTGCAGTTCGGCGTAGCCGGGCAGGGCGTCGGCGTCGGCGTCGCCGCCGGGCGCGTGGCCCGGCGCAGGCGGTGCGGCGCTCACGCGAACCAGCCATGCAGCATGAAGGGGCCGTGCTGGCCCGGCGGGCAGAACAGCCAGGCGCGCTGGCCGGCGGCGGTTTCGGCGACGTAATAGTCGCGGCGCACGTCGCCGCCGTCCCACCAGCCCGATTCGATGCGCTCGGGCCCGCACAGCAGGCGCCAGCCGGTTTCGCGCCAGGGCAGGGGGCGCGCCAGCAGCCAGGCCGGGCGCGGGCGGGCGGGCGGTGGTTCGGGCGGATGCGCGGGCCAGGCCTGCACGCGGCGCTGGGCGTGTTCCGGGCGCGGGTCGGCCTGCGGCAGCCACTGGTGCAGGGCCGATGCGCCCAGGCGCGCGGCCAGGCGGGCCTGCAGCGCCGGCCAGTCGAGCGCGCTGGCCGGGCGCGCTTCGAACAGGTCGCGCCCGGCCGGCACGAAGGGCGGCAGCTCGGTGGCGCGCAGGCCCAGGGCCCGCACCGGCGCCGGCACGCCCTCGCGTTCGAGCGTGAGCCGCGCCAGGTCGAACAGGCGCCCCGTTTCGCGCTCGGGCTGGGCCAGGCCCACGCGCAGGGTGCTGGTGGGCGCGAGCTCATGCTCGAACACCAGGTCGAAACCGGCGACGCCGCCGTCGCGCCCGGCCAGGTAGGCCGACAGGTCGCCCAGCAGGCGGCGCAGGGGGAACAGCAGGCCGGTGGCGTAGCGGATCTCGTCGTCGAACTCGAAGCGGGCCTGGAACTGGTCGGGCGGCCGGTAGTACTGGCGCAGGTCGGGTGCCTCGCCGGTGAGCCGGTCGAGCACGTCGGGCAGCGATTCGCCGAAGCGCCGGCGCAGGCCCGCGCGCGGCAGCGCGAACAGCTGGCGCAGCCGGCGCACGCCCATGCCGTGCAGCGCGTCCCGCACGGGCTCGGGCAGCGGCGCCAGCGCCAGCGGCAGCGGCATCAGCGCGCGCCGCAGCGTGTCCAGGTCGGTCACCGCCAGGCCATCCTGGTACCGGGCCAGGCAGTGCGCGCCCAGCGGCGTGGGCGCCACGGCCAGCGCGTGGCGCAGGCCCAGCTCGCGCAGGTCGGCCCGCAGCCGGCGCTCGAAGCGCGACCAGGGCCCGAACAGGCCCAGGCTGCCGCCCACCTCCAGCCACACGGTGTCGTCCCCGCCGAACACCTGGCCCGAATAGCGATAGGCCCAGGCGCAGGCCAGGCCGAGCAGGCGCGCGGCCTCGTCTGCGTCGTACTCCTCCACCGCCAGCGCCGGGTGGATGCACAGCGCGGTGGCCAGGGCCTGGCCCGGGCGCACGCCGGCGGCGAGCGCGGCGTCATTGGCCTGCACCAGCACCCGCCGCTGCGCCGGGCCGCTGGCGAGGGCGAGCGCGCCGGGCGGGCCCGGGCGGCGGCGCAGGACGGCATCGAGCGCCCGGTGCGGCAGGTGGATCGCGGCCCACAGCATGCGCCGGCCTCAGTGCAGCGCGGCCGGCGCCAGCGCGAAGGCCTGCGCCGGCGCCGCGCCGCCCCGGCACTTGAGCACGCGCAGCGTGCCGGCGCCGAGCTGCAGGCGCAGCGCCGCCGGCGACGGGTTGCGCGCCGCCGCCGCCGGCCGGAACAGGAAGCCCAGGCAGTGCCCGGTTTCGGCCGCCACCTGCCAGCGCCGCAGGCAGCGGTCGTCGGCGCGCGCCGGCCAGGCCAGCACGGCACCGCAGGCCTGGCTGCGCAGGCAGTGTTCGATCGCCCAGGCGGCGTCGGCGCCGGCCTCGAGCACGTGCAGGCGCGACGGGTCGAGCCCGGCCTGCGCCAGCGCCGGCAGGTGCGGGCGATAGGGCGGATCCACGAACACCACCGGCCTTCCGGAGCGCGTGAGCCGGCGCAGGGTGGGCAGCAGCAGCTGCAGTTCGCCGATGCCGTCGGCGGCCAGCAGCAGCTCCGTC
>JAYRTA010000102.1:0-6475 GCA_041919875.1 Arenimonas sp. | reverse complement strand
GTTGAGCACCACCGCGACGTCGACGTCGCGGGCTTCGCCGGCCTGGTAGCTGGACAGTTCGATCGCCCAGTAATCGGGGGCCGGCTGCACGTCCAGCAGTTCCAGCAGCGGCAGGCCGATGTTGCCGGCCAGCGCGGTGCGCGCGCCCGACGCGCGCAGCAGGTGGGCGATGAGCGCGGTGGTGGTGGACTTGCCCTTGCTGCCGGTGACGCAGACCCGGCGCCCGAACACGCGCTCCTCGAACCACAGGCCGGTGGACCCGGCGAAGCGCACGCCCTCGAGCGCGGCGTCGGCGGCCGGCGAGGTGTAGGGGCTGATGCCCGGCGACTTGATCACCACCTCGTGCCGGGCCAAGGCCTCGGCGGTGGCGACGGTTTCCACCTGCAGGCCCGGGTCCTGCATCTCCTGCAGGGCTTCGGCTTCGTCGGGCGAGCAGAACACGGTGACCGGCTGGCGCGGCAGGCGCCAGCGCAGGGCGGCCAGGGCGGCACGGCCCTCGCGGCCGTAGCCCCAGATCGCGACCCGCCTGCCTTCAAGCTCCGAAATGCGCACGCAGCCGCTCCCACAGCGGTTGGGGAATGCCGTGATCATCCGAGGCTTGCAGCAGCGGCGCCAGTCCCCGGTCGGCGGCGTCGAGCTGCGGGCGGATCTCGCGGGCGTAGCGGCGCACCAGCGCATCCTCGCGCCAGGCCGGGCTGTCGGCGAGGGCATCCATGGCCGCACGCGATTCGCGGCCCTCGCCCACGCATTCGAAGGGCTTGTGGTCGCGGTACTCGAGCAGGGCGTCGAAGCCCGGCGCCAGCTCGGGTTCGTCGAGCAGGTTGCGGCCGAAGATGCCCATCAGGCGCGGCTTGGGCATGAACGGCGCCAGTGCCAGGAACACGAAGTGGCACTTGGGGCAGACGCCGCACCAGCGCTGGGCCGGGCGTTCGCCCAGGATGTGGAAATTGCGGTTGCAGCTGGAGAAGTGCTGGTCGTAGCGGTCGAGCTTGGCGAACTGGCGCGCGACCGCGAGCTCCGAGAACGGCCGCAGCAGCGAGTAGTAGCGCAGGTCCGCGGCCACGTGCGAGCGCAGGTGGGCGGCGAAGGCGCGCTCGAAGTCCCAGCCCTTGGACCATTGGTGGTTCACTTCGCCCGTGCCCGGGATCAGGCTGCCGTAGCTGGCCGAGCGCTCGTTCGAGAACACCACCTGCCCGGCCCCGCGCAGCAGCGCCGCGACCGCGAGAATGGCCGAGTTCACCGCCGTCACCGGGATGTGGCCGTTGAGGGCGCCGGCCTTGTTGAGCTCGAACAGCACCGGCGAGAGCGCGCGCGTGATGTTGAGCGTGGGCAGGCCGGTGCGCGCGGCGCAGGCGGCGATCAGCGGCGAGCCGCCGATCCAGCTCACGACCTGGGGCACGCCGGCGGCGCGCAGGGCCTCGATGGACACCAGCGAGTCCTTGCCGCCGCCGATGGCCACCAGGGCCTCGTCGCCCAGCCCCAGCACCGGTGCGGCGGCAGGAGCGCCTGCGGGCGCTGCGATGGGGAAGCGGATGCGCCCGCGCAGGGAGAGGCCGTTGCGGTAGGCGAACTCGCCCAGGCCGTTCTCGTAGACCTCGGTGAGCAGCGCGGCGGTGGCGCCGTCGATCGGTTCGCCCGCGATCTCGATGGCGGGCGGCACGGCGGCCTTGTAGTAGCTGACGCCGGCGATGAGGTGCAGCAGGCGCAGCGCGCGACGCAGGGCCCCGGCGCGGGCCGGCTCGAGCGTGAACGGCGCGCCGGGGAAGCCCAGGGTTTCGACCATCTCCGGGCCGTCGTCGAAGGCGTAGCCCAGGCGCGCCTGCCCGGTGGCGGGATCGAAGTCGCAGGTGGTGAAGCGGAAGGCGCGCACGGCGCCGCGGTCGAACTCAGTCATCCAGCACGTCCTCCTGCGGCAGCGTGCGCAGGTTGTAGCGGTTGGCCATCACCGCGCCGTAGGCGCCGGCGTGCCCGACCAGCAGCACGTCGCCCTCGGCGCTGTCCCCGGGCAGGCGGCGCTGGCGGCCGAGCACGTCGCCGGTTTCGCAGATCGGCCCGACGATGTCGGCCGGCGCACCCGGCGGCGCATCGTGGCGCGTGAGGTTCGTGATCTCGTGCCAGGCCGAATACAGGGCCGGGCGCAGCAGCGCATTCATGCCGCCGTCGGCGCCGATGCGGCGCTGGCCCTGCTTGTCCACCACCTGGGTGATGCGCAACAGCAGTGCGCCGGCCTCGGCCACCAGGTAGCGGCCCGGCTCGATCCACAGCGCGTACTGCGGCCAGGCCTGCTTCATCTCGGCCAGCATCCGGCCGTAGGCCGCCATGTCGAACGGATCGGCCTCCGGGTCGTAGGCGACGCCCAGGCCGCCGCCGACGTCGATGAAATCGACGGTGCCCACGGCATCGGCCAGCGCGGCCAGCTGGGCGTAGACGGCGCGCCAGTGGTCGGGATCGTGGATGCCGCTGCCGATGTGCGCATGCAGGCCGGCGATGCGCACGCCCAGGCCGCGGGCCAGCGCGGCGAAAGCCGGCACGTCGGCCGCGGCCAGGCCGAACTTGGCCTCCTTGCCGCCGGTGCGCACCTTCTCGTGGTGGCCCGAACCGAAGCCCGGGTCCACGCGCAGCACCAGGGCGCGGCCACGCAGCAGCTGCGGCCAGTGCCGGAGCGGATAGTCGCTGTCCACGGTGACGTGGACGCCGCGCGCCAGCGCCGCCTCGAATTCGGCGCGCGGCGCGAAGCTGGGCGTGAACAGCACGCGGTCGGGCGCCAGGGACGGCAGCACCGAGAACAGGTGTTCGAGCTCGCCCTGCGAGACGCATTCGAAGCCGAAGCCCTCGGCCTCCAGCGTGCGCAGCACCGCCGGGTGCGGATTGGCCTTGATGGCGTAGAAGCGCCGGTCCACCGCGGGCAGCGCCGACAGTTCGCGGGCGCGCGCGCGCACCGTGGGCAGGTGGTAGAGGTAGCGCGGCGTGCCGCGGGCGGCGGCCTCGAGCACGGCTTCGCGGCGGGCCAGCCACCAGGGCGTGGCGCGCGGCGCGGCCGGGCGGTCGATGTGGCGCCAGCTGGGCCCGAACACGGCGGCTTCGGTCACCGGCATCGCGCCCGACTGCGCCAGCAGCGCGTGCAGGCGCGGCAGCATGCCCTCGGCCAGGCCCTCGTCCACGACGAAGGTGAGGTTGAGGTCGTTGGAGGACTGCGAGATCAGGTGCACGCGTTCGCGGCCGAACTCGGCCCAGACATCGCTGAGCTTGTGCAGCAGGGAGCGCATGCCGCGGCCGACCAGGGTGATCGCCGCGCAGGGCGCGATCACCTTCACCCGGCACACCTGGGCCAGGTCGGCGCAGAGCGCGTCGAGCACGTTGGTGCTGACCAGGTTGTCGCTCGGGTCGAGCGAAACGGTGACGTTGGCCTCGGACGAACCGATCAGGTCCACCGACAGCCCGTGCGCCTTGAAGCGCTCGAACACGTCGGAGAGGAAGCCCACCTGCTGCCACATGCCGATGGTCTCCATCGACACCAGCACGATGCCGCGCCGCGAGGAGATCGCCTTGACGCCGGGGACCGTGGCCGCCGACCCGTCGATGACCGTGCCGGCCATGTCGGGCCGCTCGGTGTCGCGGATCCACAGCGGCACCCGGGCCTCGCGGCAGGGCGAGATGCAGCGCGGGTGCAGCACCTTGGCGCCGGTGGTGGCGATCTCCTGGGCCTCGGCGTAATCCAGGCGCGACAGCAGGCGCGCCTCCGGCACCTGGCGCGGATTGGCGCTGAACATGCCGGGCACGTCGGTCCAGATCTCGACCCGGCGCGCGCCCAGCAGCGCACCGAAATACGCGGCCGACGTATCCGAGCCGCCGCGGCCGAGGATGGCGGTGCCGCCGTCGTCGGCGCGGGCGATGAAGCCCTGGGCGATGCGCAGGGCCGGGCCGGCGGCGTCGAAGCGGGCCAGCAGCGCGGCGTCGCCGGCGTGTTCGCAGCTGGCCGAGAGGCGGCGGCTCCAGGCGCTCTGGTTGGGCAGCGGGCGGGCCTGCAGCCAGTCGCGCGAATCCACCCAGCCCACGTCCAGGCCCTGGCTGCGCAGGTAGGCCACGCCCAGCGTGGACGAGAGCAGTTCGCCCTGCGCCAGCAGGTCGGCCTGCCAGGCGAGGTCGCCGGTGGCGCGGCGCGGGTCGGCGCCCAGGGCCGCCAGCGCCGCCCGTCGCGGGCCCAGCACGGCGGCCGGGTCCAGGCCCAGCTCGTCGCGGCAGAAGTCGGCGTGGCGCGTGGCCAGGGCGGCCAGGCGTGCCGCCGTGGCGCCGGCATCGGCATGGCCGTCGGCGATGGCCTGCAGTTCGTTGGTCACGCCCGAGAGCGCCGACACCACGACCAGCACCTTGGCGCCCGCCTCGTCGGCGCGCGCTTTCATCAGGCGGCCGATCGTGTCCCAGCGGTGGCGACGGGACACCGAGGTGCCACCGAACTTGAGGACGATCCAGGGCGTCGCGGGGACGCCGGCGGGCGGGGCGGGATTCATGGGCGGGGAGTAGGATGGCTCGGGTCGCGCGCGGGCGCGGCCGCCGAAGTGTAATGCACGGCCGCGCCGCGCGGCCGCCGCGAAGGAGTTCGAGCATGCATCGTCGCGATTTCCTGCAGCTGGATGTCTTCGCCGACCGTCCCGGGGCCGGCAACCCCCTGGCCGTGGTGCTCGATGCCCGCGACCTGGACACGGCCTCGATGCAGGCCTTCGCGCACTGGACCAACCTGTCCGAGACGATTTTCCTGATGCCGGCCACCCAGCCCGGGGCCAGCTATCGCGTGCGCATCTTCACGCCCCGCCAGGAGCTTCCGTTCGCCGGCCACCCCAGCGTGGGCGCGGCGCACGCGGCCCTCGACGCCGGCCTGGCCTCCCTGCTGGGCGGCGGGCTGATGCAGGAATGCGCCGCCGGCCTGCTGCCGGTGGTGGTGGCGGGCCAGGGCAGCGAGCGCTCGATCAGCGTGCGCGCGCCGCGCGGCCGCCCCGTGAACCAGCCGGCCACCGGCATCGACGCCGCCCTGCCCGGCCTGGCCCGCGGCCCGCTGCCGGCGGTGCTGATGGACAACGGCCCGCGCTGGTGGCTGGTCGAACTGGCCGACGAAGCCACCGTGCGCGGCATGCCGCCGGCGCTGCCGGCGATCGCCGCCTTCACCGAAGCCACCGGCGCGGTCGGGCTGGCGGTGTACGCCCGCGGCGGGCGCGACGCCGACCTGGTGGTGCGCGCCTTCTGCCCGGCCGACGGCATCCCCGAAGACCCGGTGACCGGCAGCGCGAATGCCGCCATCGCCGCCTGGCTGCACCACAACGACGCCCTGCCCGGCGCCGACTACGTGGCCAGCCAGGGCCGCGAGATCGGGCGCGACGGCCGGGTCCGGGTGCACGTGGATGGCGAAGGCGAAGCCTGGATCGGCGGGCAGGTGCAGACCGTCATCCGCGGCACCGTGGACTGGTAACCTGCGCGCCCCCCACCGGGCAGGACGCCCCCGATGACCCGAGATTTCGTGCAACTGGATGTCTTCGCCGCGCGTCCGGGCGACGGCAACCCGCTGGCCGTGGTGCTGGCGGCGGACGGCCTGGACGAGGCCGCGATGCAGGCGATCGCGCGCTGGACGCGCCTGCCCGAGACCACCTTCGTGTTGACGCCGACGGCGCCGGAGGCGAGCTACCGGCTGCGCATCTTCAGCCCGCGCCGCGAAGTGCCCTTCGCCGGCCACCCGAGCATCGGCAGCGCGCACGCGGTGCTCGAGGCCGGGCTGGCGATGCCGCGCGAGGGCCTGCTGGTGCAGGAGTGCGCGGTGGGCCTGCTGCCGGTCGAGGTGCGCGGCGAGGGCCGCGAGCGTCGCCTGGCGGTGCGCGCTCCGCGGGCCCGGGTGCTCGAGATCGGCCAGCCCGACGACCGCCGCCTCGGCGCGGCGCTCAAGGGCTACGTGCCCGGCGCGCTGCCGCCGGTGCTGATGGACGGCGGCCGCCGCTGGTGGCTGGCCGAACTGGTGGACGAAGCCTCGGTGCGCAGCCTGGTGCCGCGCTGGGAGGCGGTGTCGGCGCTGGCCCGCGGGCACGATGCGATGGGCCTGTGCGTGTTCGCGCGCACGCCCGGCCGCGACTACGACCTGGTGGTGCGCGCCCTGGTGGGCCAGCCGGGCCAGGTGGAAGACGCCGCCTCCGGCGCGGCCAACGCCACGCTCGCCGCCTGGCTGCACCACAACCAGGCCCTGCCCCGGGCCGACGGCCGCTATGTCGTCAGCCAGGGCCGCGAGGTCGGCCACGACGCCCGCCTCGAACTGCGCGTCGACGCCGGGGGCGACGTCTGGTCCGGCGGCCAGGTGCAAACCGTCGTCCGCGGCCACCTCGACTGGCCCTGACCCCACCCCGCGAACACGCCCCAAAAAATGGGGTCAAAAAATGGGGTCAGACCGTATTTAAGATTAAATAGGCGGGTTGTATCGGTAATACTGTCTGTCCCCAAT
>JAYRTA010000101.1:0-6486 GCA_041919875.1 Arenimonas sp. | reverse complement strand
GGCGCCAGGGGCGCCGGCTGCACCTGGCGTTCGCGCCGGGGGCGGACGGCTTGCCGCACCGGCTGGTGCTTCGCCGTTCGGGCGAGGGGCTGGCGGGCGACTACTTCGCGCCCGGCGAGGCGGCGCTGCCGGTGGTCGCGCAGCGCAGCCCGGACGCGGACTGAGCGGCCGCGTCCGGGCAACGCCCTCGGACCGGCCTCAGCGGCCGGGGCCGACGTCGATGAACTGCAGGAATTCGGCGCGGGTGCGGGCGTCGTCGCGGAAGCAGCCGAGCATCTTCGAGGTGACCATGCTGACCCCGCGCTTGTGGATGCCGCGGGTGGTCATGCATTCGTGCGCGCCCTCGACCACGACGCCGACACCGCGCGGCGCCAGCACGTCCTGGATGCAGCGGGCGATCTGGGCGGTCATCTTCTCCTGCACCTGGAAGCGGCGGGCGTAGGCTTCGACCACGCGCGCGAGCTTGCTGATGCCGACCACCTTGCCGTCGGGCAGGTAGCCGATGTGGGCCTTGCCGATGATCGGCGCCATGTGGTGCTCGCAGTGCGATTCGAACTCGATGTCGCGCAGCACGATCATCTCGTCGTAGCCGGCCACTTCCTCGAAGGTGCGGGCGAGGTACTCGCGCGGCTCCTCGGCATAGCCGCGGAACCAGTCGCCATAGGCCTCGACCACGCGCCGCGGCGTATCGAGCAGGCCTTCGCGCCCGGGATCCTCGCCCGCCCAGCGCAACAGCACCCGCACCGCCTCCTCCGCATCCCCCTGGCTCGGCTTACCCATCACCCTCTCCTCCAAAAATGGGGTCAGACGACATTAACGCTTCAATCGCCCGATTCAATCGTTAATACCGTCTGACCCCGGGTTTTGACCCCGGGTTTTGGGTGGTGTGCCAGGCGATGAGGCCGGCGAGGCCGACGAGGCAGGCGGCGATGAGGAAGGGGGCGCCGGCCAGGGGGCCGTCGACCTTGCGGGCGGCGACGAAGGCCAGCGCCTGCGTGAAGACGGTCGGGCCCAGGATGCCGGCGACCGAGTTCAGGCCGGCGATCGCGCCCTGCAGGCGGCCCTGCTCCTGCGGCGACACCCGGCGCGTCATCAAGGCCTGGGTCGCCGGCCCGGCCACCGCCCACAGTGCCGCCACCGGCAGCACCGCCCAGAACCAGTAACCCGTCGGCGCCAGCGCATACAGGCCGAAGCCCAGGAAGCCCATCGCCGACCCGAACAGCACCGTCCGCCGCTCGCCCAGCCACTTCACCGTCCGGCCCACCAGCAGCCCCTGCACGATCACGCTCAGCACGCCCACGATCAGCAGCGTCCAGCCCACCATCTCCAGGCCCCAGCCGAAGCGGAAATCGGCGTACAGCACGAAGGTCGTCGGGTACACCAGATGCGCCAGACCCATCAGGAAACTCACGCTCGCCAAGGCGAACAGCTCCGGATGGCCGCGCAGCAGCTTCAGCGAGCCCAGCGGATTGGCCCGGGCCCACGAGAACGCCGAACGCTGCCCGGCCGCCAGCGACTCGGGCAGGATGAAATACCCGTACAGGAAGTTGCCGCCGCACAGCACCGCCGCCGCCCAGAACGGCAGGTGCAGGTCGATCGCGCCCAGCCACGCCCCCATCACCGGCGCCAGCGTGAAGCCCAGGCCGAAGGCCATGCCCAGCCGCCCGAAGGCGGCCGCGCGCTTCTCGGGCGCGGTGACGTCGGCGATGTAGGCATTGGCCGTGCTGAAGCTGGCCGACGTCGCGCCCGACAGCAGGCGCGCGATGAACAGCAGCGGCAGCGTCTCGGCCAGCGCCATGATCACGAAATCGATGGCCAGGCCCGCGTTGGAGACCAGGATCACCGGCCGCCGGCCGAAGCGATCCGAGAGCGCGCCCTGCAGCGGCGAGGCGAAGAACTGCATCACCATGAACCCGGTCGCGAACAGCCCGTGCCAGAGCGTGGCCGACGCGATCTCCCCGCCCGTGACCTTCTTCAGCAGGTGCGGCAGCACCGGGATGATCAGGCCGAAGGCCAGCACATCCACCAGCACGGTGACGAAGATGAAGGAGAGCGCAGCGCGACGGACCGGGACGGGCGCGGTGGCGGGGCTGTCCAAGCTCAGAACACCCGGCAGAACACGGCCTTGAGGTAACGGCTCTCCTGCACGTGCGCCAGGTAGGGATGGTCGCCGCCGGCGCCCGCCACCTTCAGGATCTGCACCGTGCGCCCGGCGAACCAGGCCGCGCGGCGAATCATGTCCAGGAACTGCTCCTCGCTCACGAGGCCGGTGCAAGAGCAGCTCAGCAGGATGCCGCCGGGCCTGACCACCGACATCGCCAGCTTGTTCATGTCGTTGTACTTCTTCAGCGCCGGGATCACCTGCTCGCGGTCGCGCGTGAGCTTGGCCGGGTCGAGCACGACCACGTCCCACTGCTCGCCGCGCGCGTGGGCGTCGCGCAGGTAGGGGAACAGGTCGGCCTGGACGAACTTCACCTTCGCGTTGTTCAGGCGCGCGTTCTTCTCGGCGACCTCGAGGATCTCCTCGTCCAGGTCGATGCCGGTCACTTCATCGGCGCCGCCGCGGGCCTTGGCGTAGATGGCGAAGCCGCCGGAGTTGCAGCAGATGTCGAGCACGCGCTTGCCTTCGCAGAAGCGCGCCAGGAACTCGCGGTTGTCGCGCTGGTCGGCGAAGAAGCCGGTCTTGTGGCCGCTGCCGGGCGTGGCGCGGAACGTCAGGCCGTGCTCGGTGACGATGCTGGGCTCGGGCGCCGGCGGCGCGCGGAAGTCGAAGCTCTCCTGCTTCTGCACGTGCTCCTCGGCGAAGCTGTAGAAGCGGCAGCCGGGGAATTCGTCGCGCAGCGCCGCGTAGATCCACTCGCGGTGGCGGAAGGCACCGGCCGAGAAGAACTCCACCACCAGCAGGTCGCCGTAGCGGTCCACGACCAGGCCCGAGAGGCCATCGCCCTCGGAATGCACCACGCGCCAGGCGTCGGTGGTGTCGTCCAGCCGCAGCAGCTCGCGGCGCAGGGCCACCGCCTCGCGGATGCGGCGCCGGAAGAAGGCCTCGTCCACCGCCTCGTCGGCGTCCTCGGTGAGGATGCGCAGCGAGATGCGCGAGTGGCCGTTGTAGAAGCCGCGGCCAACCCACAGGCCGGTGGCGTCCACGACGTCCACGATGCTGCCCGGCTTGGGCTTGGCCACGGGCTTGTCCACCATCTTCTGGAACACCCAGGGGTGGTTGGACTTGCGCTCGATCTTGAGCCGGACCACCGGCAGGGCAGGCGTATTCATGGCGCCATTCTAGCGCCCGCCCGCGGGCGCGGCCGGGTCTGGCCTCAGGTGGCCGCGGCCGGGCCGGCCAGGTGGATGCGGTCGCCGCCGGCGCGCTTGGCCACGTACATGGCGTCGTCGGCGCGCTTGACCAGGGCCTGCACGTCCAGCTCCTCGCGGCTCGCCTCGGCCACGCCGATCGACAGCGGCGTGGGCAGCTCCACGCCGCGGAACACCAGCAGCCCCTCGGCCAGCGCCGTCCGCAGGCGTTCGGCCACCACCCGGGCGCCGGCGGCATCGGTATTGGGCAGCAGGGCCACGAATTCGTCGCCACCCAGGCGGCAGAACAGGTCCTCGCCCCGCAGCACGTTGCGGGCGCGCTCGGCCAGGTGGCGCAGCATGCGGTCGCCGGCCTCGTGGCCCATGGTGTCGTTCACCGGCTTGAAGTTGTCCAGGTCCAGCAGCAGGGCCGATACCGGGCGGCCGTGCCGGCGCGCCTGGGCCAGCAGCCGGCTGCCGGCCTCGGCGAGCATGCTGCGCGCCATCACGCCGGTGAGCGGATCCACCGAGGCCAACTGGCGCAGCGCGTGGTAGGCGCGTTCGGTGTGCATCAGCACGAAGCCCAGGCTCAGGAAGGTCACGCCGATCGAGGCATAGACGAACATCGCGCTGTCGGCCGGGCCCGGCTGCAGCAGGCTGCCCATCGGGCGCGGCGCCAGCAGGTGCTCGGCCAGGCGCCAGAGCGCGAACGCGAGGCCCAGCGTCGCCAGCCCCCCGGTGAAGCGCGCCGCCCCGAAGCCGCCGCGCCGGAACTGTGGCCACAGCGCCCAGGCCATCGCGCCCAGCACCACCACCGCACAGGCCGAGTTGATCGCCACGCGCGCGCTGTAGTGCGGCCACTGCGCCGAAAACAGCCAGATCGCCACCACCGTCGCCGCGACCGTGCCCCACAGCCAGGCCTTGCCCTCGGCCAGGCCCAGGAAGCCGCGCACGGCCCGGCACATCTCGGCGAAGCCCAGCATCAGCAGCGCATTGCCCAGGGTGATCGACAGGGCATCGGGGGCCAGCCCGCGCAGCGCCAGCAGGCCCCAGGCCGCCGGCTGCATCAGCAGGCCCACGATCCAGATCCGCAGGTGCCGGCGGCGCTCGTCCGGGAAACCCCGGCCGACGTGCGCCAGCATCAGAACCGAAACCGCGCTCAGCAGCGCCGCCACCACCAGGACCGTCCGTACGTCCAACATGAATGCCTCCTTGCGCACAGCCTAGCCCAGGCCCGGCCCCGCCGTGACTTTTGACACGGGCTGCACGGTCCGTGGCAGACTCTGCACCCTAGAAGGGGAGTAGCTCCCGCTGCCGTGATCGTCATCACGGGACCGCCCTGCGGTCCCCGGTCCGGTGGGCAGGCCTGGCGCCTGCGAG
The DNA here is from genome assembly GCA_041919875.1 of Arenimonas sp. Classification (GTDB taxonomy): domain Bacteria; phylum Pseudomonadota; class Gammaproteobacteria; order Xanthomonadales; family Xanthomonadaceae; genus Arenimonas. The sequence continues at coordinate 1,815 of JAYRTA010000101.1, read as the reverse complement.
CGAGACCTTCGGCCGCACGCGGCCCCAGCCACCCCATCCCGGGGGGGACGGGTCGGGCGCGGTCGACCGTCCCGCCCGGAGACCCGCTTGGACACCATCGGCACCCCGCTCATGTGGGCCGTTTTCACGGCCTTCGTCGTCATCGCCCTGGTCGTGGACCTGCTGGTCCTGCGCCAGAACGGCCCGCACAAGGTCTCCACCCGCGAAGCGGTCACCTGGTCCGCGGCCTGGATCGCGCTGGCGATGGCCTTCAATGCCGGCCTGTGGTGGTACCTGCGCGGCCAGCTGCCCGCCGACGACGCCGACCGCATCGCGCTCGAATTCCTCACCGGCTACCTGGTGGAGAAGGCGCTGGCGGTGGACAACATCTTCGTCTTCCTGATGCTGTTCACCTATTTCGCGGTGCCGCCGCAGTCGCAGCAGCGCGTGCTGATCTTCGGCGTGCTGGGCGCGATCGTGCTGCGCGCGATCATGATCTTCATCGGCGCGGCGCTGATCGCCCAGTTCCACTGGATCCTCTACCTGTTCGGCGTCTTCCTGCTGGTCACCGGCGTGAAGATGCTCTGGGCCGCGGGCCAGGAACCGGACATGGAAAGCAACCCGGTGCTGCGCTGGATCACCGGCCGCCTGCCGCTGATCCGCCGCTACCACGGCGAGGCGCTGTGGATCGGCCAGGGCAAGCGCCGCAGGTACACGCCGCTGTTCATCGTGCTGGTGATGATCGCCGTCACCGACGTGATCTTCGCGGTGGACTCGATCCCGGCCATCTTCGCCATCACCACCGACCCCTTCATCGTGCTCACCTCGAACGTGTTCGCGGTGCTGGGCCTGCGCGCGCTGTACTTCCTGCTGGCCGGCGCGGCCGAGAAATTCCACCTGCTCGCCTACGGCCTGGCGGTCGTGCTGGTCTTCATCGGCGCCAAGATGCTGCTGGTGGACGTGTACAAGATCCCGGTGGCGGTGTCGTTGGGCGTGGTGGCGGCGACCATCGGCACGGCCATGGTGCTGAGCCTGTGGATCAAGCCGCGCGCGCCCAAGGACGTGATGCCCGGCCAGCCCTGAACGGCGCCCCCGGGGCCTTGCGGGGGCCGTGCGTGGCCCCCATCTGCCCCGGATGGATGAACAACTGCGGCAACACGCCGAGGGCGTGAAGCACCGGTTCCGGCGCTCCCTGCTGGCCTGGATGGCGGCGGTGGCGGCCCTGGGGGCGATCTTCTTCACCGGCCCCTGGCCGGGCGGCCTGGTGCCACAAAGCCCGGCCGGCCTGGTGGGCGTACTCACGGCGCCGCTGCTGCACGGCTCGGGCGGCCACTGGCTGGGCAATGCGGCGGCACTGCTGGTGCTGGGGCCACTGGTGTTCACGGTCTATCCGAAGGCGGCGATGCGCGCCTTGCCGCTGATCTGGATCGGCTCGGGCCTGGGCACCTGGCTGATCGCCGGGGCCGGCAGCACCCACATCGGCGCCAGCGGCGTCACCCATGGCCTGGGCTTCCTGCTGTTCACCCTGGGCCTGCTGCGGCGCGACCGCGCGGCGATCGCCGCCGGGCTGATCGCCTTCTTCCTCTACGGCGGCATGGTGCTGACGGTGCTGCCGCGCGAACTGGGCGTGTCCTGGGAATACCACCTCAGCGGCGCGGTGATGGGCGTGCTGGCGGCGTTCGTCTGGCGCCGGGCCGACCCGGCGCCGCCGCGCAGGCTCTACAGCTGGGACCTGGAGCAGGAGGCACCGGTCGCCGACGACGAAGCGCTGTCGCTCGAGCCGCCGCGACCCGAGCAGGTGCCCGTGCTGTGGCAGCGGCCGGAGGAGCCGCGCGG
>JAYRTA010000100.1:0-6622 GCA_041919875.1 Arenimonas sp. | reverse complement strand
TGGGCTGAGTGAAACTCAGACCAGCTTGATCTCGCGCAGCCGCTCGAGCAGGTAGTCGTGGGCCGTGATCGGCGTCGGGTAGCGGTTCGGGTTGTCCGCGCTGATGCAGCCCGGCAGCGTCTCGATCAGGAAGTCCGGGTTCGGGTGCAGGAAGAACGGCGTCGAATAGCGCGGCTTGCGCGCCGCCTCGCCCGGCGGGTTCACCACGCGGTGCGTGGTGGACGGGTACACGTGGTTGGTCAGGCGCTGCAGCATGTCGCCGATGTTCACCACGATCGTGTCGGCGTCGGCCGTGAACGGCACCCACTCGCCCTTGCGCGACAGCACTTCCAGGCCGGCGGCGGAAGCGCCCACCAGCAGCGTGATCAGGTTGATGTCCTCGTGGGCGCCGGCGCGCACGTTCGGGATGTCGTCGGCGGTGATCGGCGGATAGTGGATCGGGCGCAGGATGGAATTGCCGACGTTGGTCTTGTCGGCGAAATAGTCCCGGGGCAGGCCGATGTGCAGGGCCAGCGCCGAGAGCACCCGCGAACCGAGCTGGTCCAGCGTCGTGTACAGGCCGTAGGCAACCTCGCGGAACTCGGGCACTTCCTCCGGCCACAGGTTGGGCGGCATCACGTCCGCATGGACGGAGTCGCGCGGGATCTCGCGGCCCACGTGCCAGAACTCCTTGAGGTCGAAGTGCTTGGCGCCCTTGGCCGTCTCGATGCCGAAGGGCGTGTAGCCGCGCGCACCGCCGCCGCCGGGCACGTGGTACTTCTTCTTGACCTCCTCGGGCAGCGCGAAGAAGCGCTGGAAAACGTCGTAGGCCCGGTCGATCTGCGCCTGCGGGATGCCGTGGTTGCGGATGCCGGCGAAGCCCCATTCGCGGTAGGCCGCGCCCAGTTCGGCCACGAAGGCCTCGCGGTCGGTGTCGAAGCGCTGGATGTCCAGGGTCGGGATGCGGGCGGTCACGGGCGGGCCTCGTTCGGATCGGGGTCGGGCGGGAAGGAGTCTAGCGGGGCGCGGCGGCGTGGCGCATTGACCTGGCTCAAGCCGCCGCGCGCACGACGTCGGCCAGGCGGTCGAGCACCTGGCGCATCAGGTCGGCGTCGTCGGCCTCGACGGTGACGCGCACCACCGGCTCGGTGCCGGACGGGCGCAGGACCAGGCGGCCGCGCCCGGCCAGCGCGGCCTCGGCCTCGGCGCGCGCGGCCTGGACGGCGGCGGCCTCGAGCGGCTTCACGCCCGGCGCGATGTGCACGTTGATGGTCTGCTGGGGCAAGGGTTGGTAGCCGGCCAGCGCCTGTTCCAGCGTCTGGCCGCGGCGGCGCAGCACTTCGAGCACCTGCAGCGCGGCGACGATCGCGTCGCCGGTGCTGGCGCGGTCCAGGCACAGCAGGTGGCCGCTGGCCTCGCCACCGAGCACGCCACCGTGCTCGACCAGGGCCTGGTGTACGTAACGGTCGCCGACCCGGGCCCGCAGGAAACCGATGCCGCGCTCGCCCAGCGCGCGCTCGAGCGCGTAGTTGGTCATCAGGGTGCCGACCACCGGCCCCTCGAGCCGGCCGCTGGCCTGCCAGTCGCGGGCCAGCACGTGGATCAGGCCGTCGCCGTCCACCAGCCGGCCCTGCCCGTCCACCATCAGCACACGGTCGCCGTCGCCGTCGAAGGCGATGCCCAGGTCGGCGCCGGTGTCGCGGACGCGGGCGACCAGCGCCTCCGGATGGGTCGAGCCGACGCCGGCGTTGATGTTCAGGCCGTCGGGCTCGACGCCGATCGCGTCCACCCGCGCGCCCAGCTCCGAGAAGACGCGCGGCGCGACCTGGTACGTGGCGCCGTGCGCGCAATCGAGCACGACCCGCAGGCCACCGAGCACGAAATCATCGGCGACGGTGGACTTGCAGAACTCGGCGTAGCGCGACATCGCGTCGGTGACGCGCGCGGCCTTGCCCAGGCGTTCGGAGGCGACCGTCGCGAAAGGCTGCCCGAGCTCGTGCTCGATGGCCGCCTGCAGGGCGTCGTCGAGCTTCTCGCCTTGGGCCGAGAAGAACTTCACGCCGTTGTCGTGGTGCGGATTGTGCGAGGCGCTGATGACGATGCCGGCGTCGGCGCGCAGCGAGCGCGTCAGGTAGGCCACCGCCGGCGTAGGCATCGGCCCCAGCAGGCGCACGTGGGCACCGGCCGCGACCAGGCCGGCTTCCAGCGCCGACTCGAACATGTAGCCGGAAATGCGCGTGTCCTTGCCGATCACCACGGTCGGCTGGCCGTCGCCCCGTGCGGCCAGCACGCGGCCGGCGGCGGCGCCCAGGCGCAGCATGAAATCGGCCGAGACCGGCTGCTCGCCGACCCGGCCGCGGATGCCGTCGGTGCCGAAGACGCTGCCCATCTCAGGCCGCCGGGGCCGGGTCGGGCTCGGGCGCCGGCTGGCGCATCATCAGGGCCAGCAGGGCCGAGAGCTTCTCGCGCATCTGCCGGCGGTCCACGATCAGGTCCACCGCGCCGTGCTCGACCAGGAACTCGGAGCGCTGGAAGCCCTCGGGCAGGGTCTCGCGCACGGTCTGCTCGATCACGCGCGGGCCGGCGAAGCCGATCAGGGCCTGCGGCTCGGCCACGTTGATGTCGCCCAGCATGCCCAGCGAAGCCGAGACGCCGCCGGTGGTCGGATGGGTGAGCACCGAGACGAAGGGCAGGCCGCGGGCGCGCAGGCGGCCCAGTGCGGCCGAGGTCTTGGCCATCTGCATCAGCGAGAACAGGCCTTCCTGCATGCGCGCGCCGCCGGTGGCCGAGAAGCACACCAGCGGGCAGCCCAGCTCGAGCGCGCGCTCGGCGGCGAGGGTGAAGCGCTCGCCCACCACCGAGCCCATCGAGCCGCCCATGAAACGGAACTCGAAGGCGGCCACGCAGACCGGCCGGCCCTTGAGCTTGCCCTCGACCGCGACCAGCGCATCGCGCTCGCCGATGGCCTTCTGCGCGCCCTTGATGCGGTCGGCGTATTTCTTCTGGTCCTTGAAGTGCAGCGCGTCCACCGGGCCCAGGGCGGTGCCGATCTCCTCGCCGCTGTCGTCGTCGAGGAAGGCCACCAGGCGCTCGCGCGCCCCGATGGACATGTGGTGGTTGCACTTGGGGCAGACGCGCAGGTTCTTCTCGAGCTCGGGGCCGTAGAGCGCGGCGCCGCAGCGGTCGCACTTCTCCCACAGGCCCTCGGGCACGCCGCGCTTGCCGTTGCCCTGCGTGCGGATGCGCGCGGGCATGAGTTTGGTCAGCCAGCTCATCGGGACGTCCGTCTGGTCTTGTCTCGGGCCGGGCAGTTTAGCCGGAATGCCGGCGGCCGGCAGGCCGCCCCCGGGGCGGGCTCAGGCGGCCGGGGCGTCCAGGGCCGCCCGCAGCGGCCGCAGGAAATCGCCGGCGCGCGCCGCCGCCTCGTCCGCCGAGGCGGCCTCCGCGATCGCCTGCACCAGGGCGCTGCCGACCACCACGCCATCGGCGGCCGGCGCCAGCGCGGCGGCGGTGGCGCCGTCGCGGATGCCGAAGCCCACCAGCACCGGTACCCGTGCCTGGCGGCGCAGCTCGCCGGCGCGGGCGCGAACCTCGTCCAGGTCGAGCTGGCCGGTGCCGGTCACGCCGGCCAGCGAGACGTAGTACAGATAGCCCTGCGACTCGGCGGCATGGCGCGCAAGGCGCGCGGGCGTGGTGGTCGGCGAGGCCAGGGAGATCAGGTCCAGGCCGGCAGCATTGAACGCGGCCCGGGTGGGGCCGGCCTCTTCCGGCGGCAGGTCCACCAGCAGCACGCCGTCCACGCCGGCGGCCGCGGCCTCGGCGGCGAAACGTTCGGCGCCGCGCATCTCGACGGGGTTGAGGTAGCCCATCAGCACGACCGGCGTATCGCCATCACGCTGCCGGAACTGCGCCACCGCCGACAGCACCCAGCGCAGGCCGGCGCCGCGTTCGATCGCACGCTCCGAACTGCGCTGGATCACCGGCCCGTCGGCCATCGGATCGGAAAACGGCACCCCCAGCTCGATGGCGTCGGCGCCGGCGGCCACCAGCGCATGCATCACCGGCACCGTCGCCTCCAGCGACGGGTCCCCGGCGGTGACGAAGGGCACCAGCGCCTTGCGCTTTGCATCGGCCAGGGAGTGGAACTTTCGCTGGAGTCTGGACATTCGGATTTCTCGACGCGAACTGACGCGGATAAATGCGGATACAGCCAATGGAAGGGGCCGGACGGGCACTGGAACCGGCGCGCGGTGCAACGCTACAAAACGCTCTTGTCCTGTCGGCCTCGACCGGCCTTTGCTTGCCGCGCCCATCCGCGGCAAGAAACACCCTCAGCCCCGGCTAGAGCACGATCCCCTCGCGACGCGCAATGGTGAAGATGTCCTTGTCCCCTCGCCCCGAGAGATTGCACAGCACCAGCGCGTCGCGCGGCAGATCGCGGGCGATCTTGATCGCCTGCGCCACGGCGTGGCTCGACTCGAGCGCGGCCAGGATGCCTTCGGTGCGCGCCAGCCGGTGGAAGGCGTGCATGGCCTCCTCGTCGGTGACGCCGGCGTACTCGGCCCGGCCGCTGTCCTTGAGGAAGGCGTGCTCGGGGCCGACGCCGGGATAGTCCAGGCCGGCCGAGATCGAATGGGTTTCGGTGATCTGGCCGTCGTCGTCGCAGATCACGTAGGTGCGGTTGCCGTGCAGCACGCCGGGGCGCCCGGCCACCAGCGAAGCCGCGTGCCGGCCGGTCTCGACGCCATCGCCGGCGGCCTCGGCGCCGACCAGGCGCACGCCGCGGTCGTTGAGGAAGGCGTGGAAGATGCCGATCGCATTGCTGCCTCCGCCCACGCAAGCGGTGACGGCGTCGGGCAGCCGTCCATGGTCGGCCAGCATCTGCGCCCTCGCCTCCCGGCCCACCACCGCGTTGAAGTCGCGCACCAGCTTCGGGTAGGGGTGCGGGCCGGCGACGGTGCCGATGATGTAGAAGGTGTCGCGCACGTTCGTCACCCAGTCGCGCATCGCTTCGTTGAGCGCATCCTTGAGCGTCTTGCTGCCCGAAGTCACCGGCACCACGCTCGCGCCCAGCAGCTTCATGCGGAACACGTTCGGCGCCTGGCGCTCGACGTCGGTGGCGCCCATGTAGACCACGCACTCCAGGCCCAGGCGCGCCGCCACCGTGGCGCTGGCCACGCCGTGCTGGCCGGCGCCGGTCTCGGCGATGATGCGGGTCTTGCCCATGCGCCGGGCCAGCATGGCCTGGCCGATGGTGTTGTTGATCTTGTGCGCGCCGGTGTGGTTGAGGTCTTCGCGCTTGAGCAGGATGCGGGCGCCGCCGACCTCGGCCGACAGCCGCCGCGCTTCGTACACGGGGCTGGGCCGGCCGACGTAGTGCCGGTACTCGTACTCGAGTTCGGCCTGGAAATCCGGGTCGGCCTGGGCCGCGGCATAGGCGGCCTCGAGCTCGCGCAGCGGCTCGACCAGGGTTTCGGAGACGAATACGCCGCCATAGCGGCCGAAGTGGCCGCGCGCATCCGGCCACGCGCCGAAATCGGCGATCCGGTCGGCGGGGGGAATGGCCTCAGGCCCCAGGTCGGTCTGCACGTCTTACCTCGTCCACGAACTGTTGCATCCTCGCGCCGTCCTTGATGCCGGGCGCGCTCTCGATACCGCTGGAAACATCCACCGCGAACGGCCCCGCCTCGGCGATCGCCTGCGCGACGTTGCCCGCGTGCAGGCCGCCGGCCAGGAACACGGGACGGCCGAGCGCCGGCGCCTGGCGCCAGTCGAAGCGCTCGCCACGCCCGCCCGCTTCGCCCGGTCCATGGCCGTCGAGCAGGAAGGCCGCGGCGGACGGGAAGCGGCGCGCGGCAGCTCCGGCATCCGGCGCGTCGCCGCCCATGGCCAGGGTCTTGATGAAGGGCAGCCCGAAGCCGCGGCAGAAGGCATCGTCCTCGGCGCCATGGAACTGCAGCAGGGACGGCCGCAGCTGGCGCACCACCGCCGCGACCTCACTGCCGGGGTTGTCCATGAACAGGGCGACCAGGTCCACCAGGGGCGGAACCGCCGGGCGCAGCGCGGCCCCCTGCGCCAGCGACAACCGGCGCGCACTGGCGGCGGCGAAGACGAAGCCGATGGCGTCCACGCCCAGTTCCGAGGCCAGGCGGACATCGCCCGGCCGGGTCAGGCCGCAGAATTTGATCCGGGTGCGCATGGCGACACATTCTAGGCGGCGCGACGCCCGGGCAGCGCATCCGCGCCCTTCACGCGGGCCTCAGAGGCAGGCGTGGGGGGGCAGGCCCCACTCGCCCGGGTAGCGCGGGCCCAGGAACAGCAGGCCGGCCGAGGGCGCGGTCGGCCCGGCCAGGCGCCGGTCCCGTCCCGCCAGCACCTCGGCGATCCACCCGTCCGGCCGCTCGCCCCGCCCGACCAGCAACAGGCTGCCGACGATGTTGCGCACCATGTGGTGCAGGAAGGCGTTGGCCTGCACCTCCAGCAGCACCTGTTCGCCCTCGCGCCAAACCCGGATCGCCTGCAGCTCGCGGCGCGGATGCGGCGCCTGGCACTGCACGGCCCGGAAGGCGCTGAAGTCGTGCTCGCCCAGCAAGTGCCGGGCGGCGGCGTCCATGGCCGCCGCGTCCAGTGGCTGGCGCTCCCA
>JAYRTA010000099.1:0-6634 GCA_041919875.1 Arenimonas sp. | reverse complement strand
CGAGATGTAGGGCAGCCTCGCCCGCCGTCTTGCTAACGCCAACCCTGGCAGCAAACGTCGGCCGCTACGGGCTTCCTGCCCTCCGCTTCGAGTCTGCCCTACATCTCGGCGTCGTCCGGCTGAGCCGGCGGCCACGGTGGGAAGCGCGGCCGGTTCTGGCCGAACGCAGAGCGAGGAGCCAGAGGGCAGGAGCTTGAAGCCAGCCTAGGCATGGACGCTGCAGCACCTTCAGAGCCGGACGCTCTGCAACCACCTTGTCGTGCCGCTCCCGCTGGCCGCCGAGAAAATCGTGCGACAGCGTGGTGAGTAAATGTTTGCCCGAGCGAAGGCAGGTGACGGACAGGATGTCCTAATGCCGCGGAGCGCATGGATGCGCGGGAGCGGCGCGCCGTAGCGGGTCCGAATCAGTGGTCAGGATGACGCGCTGACTGAGGACCGGGCAAACGTTTGCTCACCACGATGGCGCCACCCGGTAGTCACCCGGCCAGCGGGCCCGCGCGCCGCCCGGTAGTCCCGAGCCAGCGGGCCCGCGCAGGCGAGGACGCACCAGAAAGCCCTCAGGGCTTGCGACGCGCGCGCGGGTGGGCGGCGTCGTAGACCTTGGCGAGGTGCTGGTAGTCGAGGTGGGTGTAGATCTGGGTGGTGGCGATGTCGGCGTGGCCGAGCAGCTCCTGCACCCCGCGCAGGTCGCCGCTGGACTCGAGCACGTGGCTGGCGAAACTGTGGCGCAGCAGGTGCGGATGCACGCGCTTGAACACTCCCTGCCGCATCGCCAGCGTGCGCAGGCGCGCCTGCACCCCGCGCGTGGAAATCGGCGCCCCGCCGCGGCCGGGGAACACCGGGGCGTCGGCGGCGGGCCGGGATTCCGCCCGCCAGGCCGCCAGCGCCGCCCGCGCGTGGCTGCCCACCGGCACCACCCGCACCTTGCCGCCCTTGCCCAGCACCGTCACCAGCCCGTCGGCGAGGTCGAGCGCGTTCCAGCGCAGCATGCACAGTTCCGACAGGCGCAGGCCGGAGGAATAGAACAGCTCGAGCATCGCCCGGTCGCGCAGGCCCAGCGGCGCGGTGGTGTCGACCTCGACCAGCTGCGAGGCCTCGTCGGGATCGAGCACCTGCGGCAGCTTGCGTGGCGCCTTGGGGGCACGAAGGCCCAAGGCCGGATTGATGTCGTGGCCGGACTCGCGATGCAGGAACTTGTAGAAACTGCGGATCGCCGACAAACGCCGCTGCAGGCTCTTGCCCGACAGGCCGCCGCGATGGGCGCCGGCGACGTAGCCGCGCAGCGCGTCCTGGCGCAGGCGCTGCCAGTCGCCGATGCCCTGGTCGCGCATCCATGCCGCCAGGTCCTCCAGGTCGCGGCGGTAGGCCGACAGCGTGTGCGGCGACATGCGCCGCTCGACCGCGAGGCTGCCGAGGAAGGCCTCGATCTGCGCCTGCAGCGGCCCGGGCGCGGCCATCGTCAGCGCGGGAAGCGGCCCAGGGCCGTGACCAGCGCCTCGCCCATCATGCGCAGGAACAGCGTGCCCATGCCCGGGAAGAAGCGGTTGGCGTCGGCGCTGCCGACGGCGAGCATGCCGGTGCCCGCCAGCGGCAGCAGCACCGCGGAGGCGGCGCGCGCCTGCTGGTCGCCGAACAGCAGCGCCAGCTTGTCCTGGTTGAGGCGGCCGCAGATCGGTTCGCCGCCGGCCAGCACGTCGCGGAAGGGCGCCAGCGCGGCCTCGGCCTCCGGCACCACCTGCAGCCACTCCGCCTCCAGGCCCGGACGGGGTTCGAACAGCACGATGCGGACGATGTCGCCCTGGAAATCCTCGCTCAGCACCGCCGCCATCGTGCGCAGGGTCGCCGGCGCGTCGCCCGCGCGCATCAGGGCCAGCGACAGCTGGTGGGTGCGCACGGCCAGGCGCTCGTTCTCCTGGGCGTTGGCGAACAGCTCGTGCAGCCGGCGGGTGAGCTCGCGGTTCTTGTCGCGCAGCACGTCCAGCTGGTAGCTGGCCAGCGACGCCGCGGGGCCCTCGTCCTTGGGCACCACCATCGACACCGCGAGGTCCGGGAACTGGGACAGGAACTTCGGGTGGCGGCGCAGGTAGGCCGCGACTTCGTGGGCGCCGAGGCGCTCGCTCTTCTCGTCGATCATGCGGAAAGCTCCGGGGAGGTCGTGGGATCGCCCAGCCACTGGCCTTCGAAGACGAAGGCGGCCGGGCCGGCCAGGGTCAGCGGCGCGTCGTCGGACGGCCAATCGATTTCCAGCGTGCCGCCGGGCAGTTCGACGAAGGCGTGCCGGCCGATGCGGCCGCGCCGCGCCAGCACGGCCACCGCGGCGCAGGCGCCGCTGCCGCAGGCGAGCGTCTCGCCGGCGCCGCGCTCGAAGACGCGCAACCGCAGGCGGTCGGGCGCCACCACCTCGGCGAAGCCGACGTTCACGCCTTCGGGGAATTCCGGCCGCGCCTGCAGGGCCGGGCCCAGCACGGCAACGTCCGCCGACCGCACCGACGGCACCTCCACCACGGCATGCGGATTGCCCATCGAGGCGATGCCGAAACGCAGCCCGCCGCCGGCGAGGGGCAAGGTGTACTCCTCGGCGCCCAGCGCGAGGAACGGCAGGTCGGCGGGGGCGAAGCGCGGCCGGCCCATGGCCAGGCGCCAGCGGCCATCGGGCAGGTGTTCGACCGCGATCTCGCCGGCGGGGCTGTCGAGCAGGAAGCGCTCGCCCGGCGCGGCGCCGTCGCGGTGCAGCCAGGCGGCGACGCAGCGGGCACCGTTGCCGCACTGGCGGGCCACGCTGCCGTCGCCGTTCCAGATGCGGTAGCGCGCGACCACCCCGGGATGCGGCGGCGGTTCGATGGTCAGCAGCTGGTCGAAACCGACCCCGGTGTGCGGGTCGGCCAGGGCCCGGACCAGGTCGGTCGAGGGGTGGCCGCGGCCATCGCGCAGGTCGAGCACGACGAAGTGGTTGCCCGCGCCGTGCATCTTGCTGAAGCGCAGGGGCCGGCCGGCGCTCATTCCTTTTCGGCCGGGGCGTCCTTGGACGGCAGCACGAGGTCGCCCTTGGTGCCGCAGGCGGCGGCCAGGGTCAGGCACAGCAGCAGGAACGCGAGGCGGGCGGTCTTCATGGCGCGAGTATAGTCCGGGCAACGAGGAACGCACGGGGTGCGGCATGTCGCTTTCGACCTGGGCCTGGATCGTCGCGGGGATCCTGGGCGTGCTGGCCGGGCTGGCCTGGGGCCGGCGGGGCGCGGGCCGGCGCGGCGGCCGGCCCGGGTGGGTCCGGCGGCTGCTGGCCCTGGGCCTGCTGGTGGTGGCCTTGGCCAGCGCGGGACTGGGCCTGCTGCTGCGCCAGTACCACTGGTTGCTGGCCGACGTGCCGGCGGCCGAACTCTCGCTGCGCCAGCTGGGCACGCAGTGGTACCTGGGCACCCTGCGCATCGGCGACGGGCCGGCGCGCGAGTTCGAGCTGCGCGGCGACGAGTGGCAACTCGACGCCCGGGTGATCCGCTGGACCGTGCCCGCGCAACTGGGCGGCGTGCCGCCGGTGTACCGCTTCGAACGGCTGTCGGGCCGCTACGGGGATCCGAAGGAAGAGCTGGAGGCGACGGCGCGCAGCGTGCACGACCTGCGCGAGGGCCTGGATTTCTGGGATTTCCGGCAGCGATTCCTGTCGGCCCTGCCGATCGCCGATGCCCGCTGGGGCAGCGCGGCCTACCTGCCGATGCTCGACGGCGCCCGCTACACGATCTCGCTCAACCCCCAGGGCGGCCTGGTCGCCCGCCCCGCCGACCCCGCCACCGCGGCGCTGCTGCGCGCGTCTGGGTGGTAGGCCTGGGCCAGGAATGGGCGCGGACCGTTCTGGAGCGCTTATTGACGCGGAGGGGCGCGGACAAGGGCGGATAGCGCCAGGCCGGGAATGAAGAAGGGGCGTCGTTTCCGACGCCCCTCCACGTGCGATGGAACCACGTTGAATTGCCTTGGGTGCCCTTATCCGCGCCAATCCGCGTCAAAAGAGCACTACTTGGCCAAGCCCAGCTGGTCCAGCACGAAGGCGTACTCTTCCGCACGCTCGCGGTAGCGCTGGAAACGGCCGGACTTGCCGCCGTGGCCGGCTTCCATGTTGGTGCGCAGCAGCAGCGGATGAGCGTCGGTCTTCTTCGCGCGCAGGCGGGCCACCCACTTGGCCGGCTCGAAGTACTGCACCTGCGAATCCCACAGGCCGGTGGTCACCAGCATCGCCGGGTAGGCCTTGGCCTCGACGTGGTCGTAGGGCGAGTAGGACAGCATGTACTCGTAGTACACCGGGTCCTTGGGATTGCCCCACTCGTCGAACTCGTTGGTGGTGAGCGGGATCGACTCGTCCAGCATCGTCGTCACCACGTCCACGAAGGGCACGTGCGCCACGATCGCCTTGTACTTCTCCGGGGCCATGTTGGCGATCGCGCCCATCAGCAGTCCGCCGGCGCTGCCGCCCATCGCCGCCACCCGGTCGGGCGCGGCATACCCTTGCTCGACCAGGAAATCGGTGACGTCGATGAAGTCGGTGAAGGTGTTGACCTTCTTGAGCAGCTTGCCGTCCTCGTACCACTGCCGGCCCATTTCCTGGCCGCCGCGGATGTGGGCGATGGCGTACACCGCGCCCCGGTCCACCAGGCTGATCACGTTGGCATTGAAGCCCGGCGAGGTGCTCGACCCGTACGAGCCGTAGGCGTACTGATAGAGCGCCGCGCTGCCGTCGCGCTTGAAGTCCTTGCCGTGCAGCACGGTCACCGGGATGCGGGTGCCGTCGCGCGCGGTGGCCCAGAGCCGCTCGGCGACGTACCTCGACTTGTCGTAGGACGGCACCGGCTGTTCCTTGAGCAGGCGGCGCTCGCCGCTGCGCACGTTGAGCTCGAAGGTGCTGGCCGGCGTGGTGGGCGACGTGTAGGTGTAGCGCAGCCAGTCCGTGGCCGGCTCGGCGTTCACCGACAGGCCCATCGCGTAGGCGCTCTCGTCGGCGGCCACGAACGACTCCTTGCCGTCGTCGGTGCGCACGCGCAGGCGCTGCAGGCCGCCGCTGCGTTCGGCGATGGCCATGTAGCCCTCGAACAGCTCGAAGCCCTCGATCATCACCTCGGGCGAGTGCGGCACCAGCGCCTTCCACTGGTTGCGGTCGCCCCAGGGCCGGCCGTCGTCGAGCGTCATCAGCCGGAAGTTCTTGGCGTCCCAGTTCGTGCTGAACACCCAGCGGCCACCCAGGTGGTCGGCCGAGTATTCGAAGTCGCGCTGGCGCGGCGCCAGCACCCGGAACTCGCCCGGCGACTTCGCCTCGGTGCAGCGCATCTCCGAGGACACGGTGCTTTCCACGCCGATGCACAGGTACTGGTCGGAGCGCGTGCGGCCGATGCCCATGTAGAACGTGTCGTCCTTCTCCTCGTAGACCAGGCGGTCGGTGCCGGCCGGCGTGCCCAGCACGTGCGACTTCACGCGCTTGGTGAGCAGGGTCTTGGGGTCGTTCTCGACGTAGTAGAGCGTGCGGTTGTCGTCGCCCCACATCATGTTGCCCGAGGTGCCGGCGATGGCGTCGGCGAGGATCTCGCCGGTGCGCAGGTCCTTGATGCGGAGCACGTACTGGCGCCGGCCGACGGTGTCCTCGGCGAAGGCGGCCAGGTGGCCGTCGGGGCTGATCTCCCAGCCGCCGATCTGGTAGAAGCCCTTGCCTTCGGCCATCTGGTTGACGTCGAACATCACCTGCTCGGGCGCGTCCATGCTGCCGGCGCGGCGGGCGTGGATCGGGTACTCCTTGCCGGTCTCGAAGCGCGTGTAGTACCAGTAGCCGTCCTCGAGGTAGGGCACCGAGGAATCGTCCTGCTTCACGCGCGCGACCAGTTCGGCGTAGAGCTGCTCCTCGAGCGCGCCCAGCGGCGCCAGCACGGCGTCGGCGTAGGCGTTCTCGGCGTTGAGGTAGTCGATGACCTCGGGGTCCTTGCGGCTGTCGTCGCGCAGCCAGTAGTACTCGTCCTGGCGGCTGGCGCCGTGGGGCGCGGTGACGGCGTGGGCGCGACGGGCCGCCACCGGCGGCGCCGGCAGCGCCGCCGTGGCCGCGGGCGTGGCCTCGACACGGGGCTCGGGCGCGGCGCAGGCGGCCAGGCCGGAAGCAATCAGGGCCGCGGTCAGCGGCAGCAGGCGCAGTTTCATGTCACTTGCCCTCGAAGAGCTTCTGCTTGAGGAAGGTATAGGCCAGCGCGGACATGGTGGCCGACTGGGCGTTGTTGGCGGCGCCGCCGTGGCCGCCCTCGATGTTCTCGTAGTAGGTGACGTCGTGGCCCTGCTCCATCATGCGCGCCATCATCTTGCGGGCGTGGCCCGGGTGCACGCGGTCGTCGCGGGTGGAGGTGGTGAACAGCACCGGCGGGTAGTCCACGTCGCGGCTGACGTTCTGGTAGGGCGAGTACTTGCGCAGGAAGGCCCACTCCTCGGGCTTGTCCGGGTCGCCGTATTCGGCCATCCAGGAGGCACCGGCCAGCAGCTGGTGGTAGCGCTGCATGTCCAGCAGCGGCACCTGGCAGACCACGGCGCCGAACAGCTGCGGATACATCACGGTCATGTTGCCCATCAGCAGGCCGCCGTTGCTGCCGCCTTGCATGCCCAGACGCTTGGGCTGGGTCAC
>JAYRTA010000098.1:0-6674 GCA_041919875.1 Arenimonas sp. | reverse complement strand
CGCGACGCCCCCAGAGGCCGAGAGCGTCTGGCTGTAGGGCTGGCCCACCGGCCCGCCGGGCAGGCTGGCGGGGCTGACCGTCACCGGCACGTCGTCATTGGTGATCGTGCCCACGCCCTGGTTGTCGGCGATGGTCGCGTTGACCGCGCCGCTGAGGTTGACGAAGAAGGTCTCGTTGGCCTCCGGGATGGTTTCGCCGATCACCGGCACGGTGATCGTCCGCGTGGTCGTGCCCGGGGTGAAGCTCAGCGTGCCACTGGTCGCCGTGTAGTCGCCCGGCTGCGTGGCCGTGCCGTCGGCCGTGGCGTAGTTGACCCCCACGGTCTGGCCGCTGGCGGCGCTCAGCGTCACGGTGAACACCGCGTTGACCGTGCCCGCATTGCCCTCCACCACCGCCACGTCGTTGATCGACAGGCTCGGCAGCGGGTCGTCGTTGACGATCGTGCCCACGCCCTGGCCGTCCACCACCACCGCGTTGACCACGTTGGTCACGTTGGCGAAGAAGGTCTCGGTCGGCTCGTTGAGCGTGTCGCCGTTGACCAGCACCGTGAAGGTGTAGGTGCTGCTGCCGGCCGGGATGGTCTGGCCGGCCAGGCTCTGGGTCACGTAATCGCTGCCGGCCGTGGCGCTGCCGTTGGCCGTGGCGATGTCGAAGGTGACCCCGCCCGGGCCCGCCGGGGCGCTCAGGCTGACCGTGAAGGTGAAGTTGGTGCTGCCGGCATTGCCCTCGTTGGCGGTGACGTCGTTGATCGTCAGGTTGGGCAGGTCGTCGTTGAGGATGGTGCCGGTGGCGCTGTTGGGCACGCCCACCGTGTAGCCGGCGCCGGCGGACAGCGTGAGGATCACCGTCTCGTTGGCTTCGATGGTGGTGTCGGCCGTCGGGTTGACCGTGATCGTGCCGGTGGTGTTGCCCGCCGGGATGGCGACGGCGGCGCCGAAGGACGCGTAGTCCACGCCGGCGGTCGCGGTTCCGGTCGTGTTCGTGTTCACGGAGAGGGCCGAGAACGACGGCTGGCTGAGCGTGATCGTGTAGACCAGGTTGGGCGCGCCGTCCTCGGCGACCGCCGCCGGCGAGACCGAGATCGTCGCCGTGGGCACGTCGTCGTTGAGGATGGTGCCGGTGGCGCTGGCCGGGGCGCCGACGGTGTAGCCGGTGCCGGCGACGACGGTGAGGATCACGGTTTCGTCGGCTTCGACCGTGCCGTCCACGGTCGGGTTGATCACGACGGTCGTGGTGGTGGCGCCGGCCGGGATGGTGGCGGTGGCCACGGCGCCGGTGTAGTCCACGCCGGAGGTCGCGGTGCCCGTGGTGGTGAGGTTGACCACCGTCGGCGAGCTGAGGTTGAGGCTGCGGGTGACCGTGTAGGTCAGGTTGGTCGCGCCGTCCTCGCTCACCGAGGCCGGCGAGACCGCGATCGAGACGCTGGGCGGCGGCGAGACGGTGAGGGTGAGGTTCTCGACTTCGAAGTAGGTGCCCGGGCCGGTGCTGGCATCCGTGACCCGGATGCCCACGGCATAGCTCCCGGTGGCTGCGCTGGTGGTGCCGCTGAGCACGCAGCCGCTCGTGACGCTGATGCCGGCCGGGAAGCTGCCGGTTTCAAGCTGGCAGGCATAGGGCGGGACGCCGCCGACGATGTTGAGCGCCTGGGACAGGGGCGCGCCCTGGATGGCCGTGGCACTGGCCGGGCTGAGGGCCAGGGTCGGATTCTGGACCGAGCCGGTGTAGCCCTTGTCGACGAACTGCGCGGTCGGCGAGGTGGCATCGGTCGAGCGCACGCTGAAGCTGTAGGCGCCGCGCTGGGTCGGCGTGCCGCTGAGCACGCCACTGCTGCTCAGGCTCACCCCGGGCGGCAGGACGCCGCTCTGCAAGGCATACGTGTAGGGCGCGAGGCCGCCGGATGAGGTCAGGGTCTGGCTGAAGGGCGCGCCGGCCGTCAAGGTCGGCAGGACGCCCGGGAGCACCGTGATCGGCGAGGCCGAGGCCGTGATGGCGATGTTTATCCGGAAGTCGGCGATGCTGGCGGCCGTGGCCTCCGTGAGCTCGAAGACGTCAGTCGAGCCGATGCCGGTCGAACCGTTGTGGCTGTAGTCCAGGAACCACTGCCCTCCGGTGATCCGGGTCGTGGCGATGCCGTGGTCCTCGAAGTCGGCGGGTCCGAAACTGCCGCCGTCGATGACGCCGATGCCGGCGAAGGCGATGTTCGACGCACAGGCCGAGATGTTGAGCGTCACCGTGCCGCCGCTCGAGACCGTGCCCGTCTGCGGCGGGCACTGCGTGGTGGTGTGCTGCGCGCTGGCCAACCCGGGCCAGGTCGCGGCGAAGGCGAACAGCAGGCAGGCGGCCCGCAACGGGACGAACAGGGCCGCGACGCGGCGGCGACAGGCATTCATGAGTGCGTTCCCCTGTGGATGCGGCCCGGCCAGCCCCGGCGGGGAAGGCCGCTACGCACCGGCAAGGGTAGCGCAGGGGCCGTGAAGACCGGACGGCGGGGTCCGGCGGGGTGACGAACTGTCCCTCCCGCGGGACGGACGGCACGGATCGGGTGGCCGCAAAAGAAGAGGCCGCCCTGCGGCGGCCTCCGGTGTCGCGATATCCGTGCGCGGGATCAGAAGGTCATGCGCACGCCGAGGTTGAAGCTGTCGCCGTCCTGCTGGTCGTCGCTGAAGCGGCCGTTGTAGCCGGCGAAGACCGTGGTGGCGTCGCCGACCGGGAAGCTCACGCCCAGCTCGGCGCTGACCCAGTCCTGCGACGGGGTGAAGCCGGGCATGGTGAAGCGGCCGTTCATGCTGTTGGAGCCGGCATTGACGAACACCTGGTCGTCCTCGCCTTCCTCGTTGTAGGCCACGCGCACGTAGGGACGCACGCCGCCTTCGCCGCCGAAGCTGCCCTGCAGCAGGTAGCCCACGCGGGTCACCATCGAATCGCGGCTGAAGCCGGCGAAGTTCATCGAGCTGGCGCTGCCGCCCTCTTCCGCGTAGCCGTCCACGTCCTGCTGGACGTAGCTGGCCGAGGCGAAGGGGCCGTGCTGCAGGCCATTGGCCTCGCCGAACAGCCAGCCGATCGCCAGTTCGCCGCCAAACAGGCTGGCGTTGGTGCTGCCCTCTTCCGTGCGCACGAGGGTGCCGAGCGTGATGTCGCGGCGGACATCGATGTTGGTGCTGCCGCCGGTGATGGCGCCGGTCACGTAGCCACCGCCGCCGAAGCGGACGGTGCCGTGCAGGGTGCCCAGCAGGCTGCGGCCGTCGACGCTGCCCAGGCCCGTGTCGGTGTCGGTGTTGCCGATGGACAGGGCCACGCCCCAGTAGACGTTGTCGGACGAACGCCAGTTGGCACCGGCGGTCAGCGTGACCGAGTCGCCGTTGGCGCCCGGCACCGCCGCGGTGGCCGAGTAGTCGTGGTCACCGAACTGCAGGTTGGTGTAGCCGCGCACCGAGCCCACTTCGCGGTCGAGGCCGAAGTCGGCCAGCAGGCTGTCGTTGAAGCTGCGCACGTGGGCGTCGTTCTGGGCGATGCCCGCCTCGCCGGCCATCGAGAACTGCACCGGCGCGGCGATGGTCGCCAGCACCACGTTGGCCAGCATCGCGTGCGCGGCGCCGGTCGGGTGCACGCCGTCGGCGAACAGGAAGGTGTTGTTGGCGCCGGTCGGGTAGGTCGCCGGCAGGCCGGAACCGGCCGGGCCGCAGGCCACCGAGTTGGCCGGCGTGCAGGCGGTGCCGGTGACGTTGGTGAAGCCGAAGGCGCCCGGGTTGGCGATGATCTCTTCGATCAGGCCATAGGTGTTGATGGCGATGATGCCGTCATTGAGGCCGGCCAGGCCCGTGTTGAACACGGTGTTGTACAGGTAGGTCAACTGGCTGGCCGGATCCTGGCCCGCGGTGCCGCGGAACTGCGGCGTGATGCCGAGGTTGGGCAGGTTGTAGACGACGATGTAGTTCGCGCCCGCGGCCTGCAGGCGGCCGATCTGGTTGAGGTAGGACACCGCCGCGGCCTGGGTGTTGGCCTGCGCGCTTCCCGGCGCCAGCGCCAGGGTCGCGAAGATGTCGTTGGCGCCGCCCCAGACGCTGTAGAGCGCGTTCGGATCGGCGCTGCCGCTGGTGAGGCCGAAGTACTGGTCGATCTGGGTGCTGATGCGCGGCACCGGGTTGAGGCAGGGCGCGGCCGGGTTGGCGTTCACGCAGGCGCCGCCCCAGGCGAAGTTGGTGCCGCCGGCGAGCGAGTTCACCGCCTGCAGGCCGAAATAGTTCGCGACGATCTCGACGGCGATGCGGTCGGGATTGGTGGTGAAGGCGTTGCCGGCCGGCAGGCCGTTGAGCTGGGCGATGTTGCCCGAGTCGCTCAGGCTGTCGCCGAAGGCGTAGAAGCCGCTGAAGGTCTGCGCCTGGGCGGCGCCGGCGAAACCGAGCGAGAGCGCGAGGGCGCCGGCCAAACGGTGCAAGCGGGGCATGGGAAAACTCCTGTCTGGACGTGGAGAAAGCCCGGCCACATTAATGCAAAGCTAACGCCCATACCACCGGGTAGGGTCGTTCAGGGAAGCACCCGGACCCCCGCCAGCGCCGGCACGCCGTCCTGCACCGTCGTCCAGGCCAGGTGCGGCACGCCATCGCGCAACTGCAGGCGCGGGAAGCCGGTGGCCCGGCCCCGCCCCGCCACCTCGGCGACCTCGCCGGCCCAGGTCTGGATGCCGGTCCGGCGGTCGAAGCGGGCCAGCCAGAGCGCTTGCCGGCCCTGGACCTCCTCCAGCCACGCCACCCAGACGGCGTCGGCATCGGCCGCCAGGTCCACGCGTCCGAGCACCATCGGCCCGCGGGCGACGTCCATCGGCGGGCCGAAGCGGTCGCCGGCGTCGTCGGAACGGGCCAGGCGCAGCACCGGCACGCCGCCGGCCTCGGTGTACCAGGCCACCCAGGCCTGTTCCCCGTGCGCCGCCACCGCCGGACCATTCACGGGGCAGCCCGGCATCACCCACCCGTCGGCGTGCACCGGCGCGGGCAGCTGCCAGCGCCGGCCGTCGAAGCGCGTGGCGGCGATGTCCCGCACTTCGCCCTCGGCGCGGTCGCGGTAGACCAGCAGCGGGCCGCGCCCCGTGACCGCGGCGTCGGTGTTGCAGCAGTCGCAGGTCATCGCGTCGAGCTCGGTCTCGCCGCGCTTGCCGGCGGCGTCGAACAATGCGGTGCGCAGCGTCATCGCACCGGCAAGCGCGTCGTGGCCACCGTGCTGGTCGGCGCCGTGGCCGCCGCCGGCGGTCCGCCGGCCGTCGAGCCAGGCGACGCCCAGGGTGTCGCGGGACTGCGGCCACATCGCCACGAACCCGTGCTCGGTGGCCGTGCCGTCGTCGTGCACCGGCCCGCGCGCCTGCCAGGTGTCGCCGCCATCGGTCGAGCGGAACAGGCGTACGTCGTAGGCATAGGTCGCCTCGCCGTTCTTCACCAGCAGGTGCGCCCACAGGCTGCCGTCCTCCAGCGCCATCAGCATCGGAACGTCGGCCCAGTTCACGAACCAGTCGGCGCCCTCCGCGATCGTGCGCGCCTCGCTCCAGCCCGTGCGGGCATCGTGGCGCGCGAAGCGGAAACGATGGCCGCCGCCCGTGCGCCGCTCGACCCAGCTCAACAGCAGATCGCCGTCGGGGGCCTGCACGAGCTGCGGTTGCGCGGCACCGGCCGGCGCCGGCAAGGCCCAGGCCTGCACCACCACCGCGGGGGCCACGGGATGGGCGCCGACGGCCAGGGCCAACAGGCACAGCCCCACCGCGAAACAGCGCAGCACCGCTTTCATCGCGCCAGCCTAGTCCCGCTCCGCGCGGGCGTCATCCTGCGGCGACGACGGCGCGGGCAGATGCAGCGCCTGGCGGATCGCCCGCCACTGCGCGCCGAAACGCCGCGCTTCCCAGGCCAGCAGGCGCCAGGCCAGGTCGCAGGCCAGGGCCAGGGCCAGGCCCGCCACCGCGCCTCCCACCACCAGGGCGTTCACGTCCGAGCCCAGGGCGCCGGCGCCCTCGCCATAGCCGGTGAGGCCGATCAGCCAGGTGCCCAGCGCATGCGTGCCCAGGTAGATCGGCCCGAGCGTGAGCGGGTTGGTGATCATCTGCATCGCGATCATCACCGTCAGGTTGCCGCGCACGGCGATCGCCAGCGCCAGGCCCAGGGCCAGCTGCAGGCCGTACACCGGCATCATCGCCAGCACCGCGCCGGCGTACAGCGAAGCCATCACCTGCGGCCGCTTGAACGACCAGAGGTAGGGGCGCCGGCGCGCGGCCTCGGCGAACCACTTGATCACCGGGTAGCGGCCGACATTGGCGCGGCGCGGCAGCGGCCGCAGCCAGCGCCGCAGGCGGCGGCGCCGGGCCAGCCAGCGCACGTGCAGGGGATGGTGCCGGTGCGGCATCCTCAGGCCACGCGCCGCCGGCGCGCCAGCTGCACGCGCAGCAGCGACACCGCCGCCGGTGTCATGCCGGGAATGCGCGCGGCCTGGCCGAGCGTCTCCGGGCGCGCGGCGGCGAGCTTGGCCTGCAGCTCGGCCGACAGGCCCGGCAGCGCGTAGTCGAAATCGACGGGAATGCGCGCATCCTCGTTCGCCCGGTTGCGCTCGACCTCGTCGCGCTGGCGATCGAGGTAGCCGGCGTACTTCACGCCGATCTCCACCTGCTCGGCCACCTCGGCCGCAGCCACGGCCGGGC
>JAYRTA010000097.1:2314-6675 GCA_041919875.1 Arenimonas sp. | reverse complement strand
CTTCTGCAGCGTGTGCTCGCGGATTTTATAGCCGATCTTCTCGTTCCGCAAATCGGCCGCGACCCGGAAGCCTTGATTCGCAAGGGTTTTCCGGATTTCTCCGACATAGGCGGCCTGGGCATCCGTGATGTTCATGGCCACGGCCTGGACCGGGGCCAGCCAGGCCGGGAACGCCCCGGCGAAGTTCTCGATCAGGATGCCGATGAACCGCTCCATCGAGCCCACGATCGCGCGGTGCAGCATGACCGGGTGCTGGCGGGACGAATGCTCGTCCACGTATTCGGCCCCGAGCCGGGCCGGCATCATGAAATCGACCTGCATGGTGCCCAGCTGCCAGGTCCGGCCGATGGCGTCCCGCAGGTGGTATTCGATCTTGGGGCCGTAGAAGGCACCCTCCCCCGGCAGCTCCTCCCACTGCACCCCGGCCGAGCGCAGGGCGGCCCGGAGGGCCTCCTCGGCCCGGTCCCAGGTGGCGTCGTCGCCCAGGCGGTTCTCCGGGCGCAGGGCGATCTTGATCGCCGGCTCGCCGAAGCCGAAGTCCCGGTAGACCTGCAGCGCCTGCTGGTGGAAGGCCGTCACCTCGGCCTCGACCTGGCCGGGGGTGCAGAAGATGTGGCCGTCGTCCTGGGTGAAGCCGCGCACGCGCAGGATGCCGTGCAGGGCGCCCGAGGGCTCGTTGCGGTGGCAGGCGCCGAACTCGCCGTAGCGGATCGGCAGGTCGCGGTAGCTGTGCAGGCCGGAATTGAACACCTGCACGTGGCCCGGGCAGTTCATGGGCTTCACCGCATAGGTCCGCTTCTCGGACTCGGTGAAGAACATGTTGTCCTTGTAGTTGTCCCAGTGGCCCGACTGCTTCCACAGCGACACGTCCAGGATCTGCGGGCAGCGCACCTCCTGGTAGCCGCTGTCGCGGTAGACCTGGCGCATGTGCTGCTCGACCACCTGCCAGATGCTCCAGCCCTTCGGATGCCAGAACACCAGGCCGGGGCCCTCTTCCTGGAGGTGGAACAGGTCCAGGGCCTTGGCGATGCGGCGGTGGTCGCGCTTCTCGGCTTCCTCGAGCTGGGTGAGGTAGGCCTTGAGGTCCTTGTCGTTGAGCCAGGCGGTGCCGTAGATGCGGCTGAGCATCTGGTTGTTGTGGTCGCCGCGCCAGTAGGCGCCGGCCACCTTCATCAGCTTGAAGGCGCGCAGCCTGTCGGTGCCCGGCACGTGCGGCCCGCGGCACAGGTCGGTGAACTCGCCCTGGGTATAGAGCGAGAGTTCCTCGTTGGCCGGGATCGACTCGATGATCTCGGCCTTATAGTGCTCGCCCAGGCCCCGGAAGAAGGCGACGGCCTCGTCGCGCGACTTCACGCTGCGCGTCACCGGCAGCGCCTCCTTGACGATCTTCTGCATCTCGGCCTCGATGGCCGGCAGGTCCTCGGGCGTGAACGGGCGCTCGTAGGCGAAGTCGTAGTAGAAGCCGTTGTCCACCACCGGACCGATCGTCACCTGGGCCCCCGGGAACAGCCGCTGCACGGCCTGCGCCAACAGGTGGGCAGTGGAATGGCGCAGCACCTCCAGGGCGTCGGGGTGCTTGTCGGTGACGATCTCGAGCGTCGCATCGTTCTCGATGCGGAAGCCGGCATCCACCAGGCGTCCGTCCACCTTGCCGCCGAGGGCGGCCTTGGCCAAGCCGGGGCCGATGGAGGCCGCGACGTCGGCGACGGTGACGGGATTCTCGAAGGGACGGCGGCTGCCGTCGGGGAGCGTGATGTTGATCATGGGGGTGTCGTGGGGTGCGCCCTCCCCGTCGGGGAGGCCGGGCGGCGAGCGCGGCCCGGGCAAGAAAAAAGGGCGCCAGGCGCCCTCCGCTGGAGCGACCTGGCCTGGATCCGTCAGTCGGTGGTAGTCCTCATGTCGCACGCTCGGCGCCGGTTTCCCGGGCCACCTCGTCCTGCCGAACCTGGGGCCAAAGGTAGGTGCCGGACCGATCCAAGTCAATGAAACCGGCTCGTCCCGGGCTAGACTCGGTGCCCTACGGGGGCGCATGTGCGCCCCGGCCTGAGGGGGCGGGAATGCGGGATCCGCGGGGAAGTCGGGCATGACGGCAGGGGACGGGACGGGCGGCCCGGCGCCGTTCGGACCCTATCGGCGCCTGCGGCTGCTGGGAGAAGGCGGGCACGGCACGGTCTGGCTGGCCGAGCAGGCCAACCCGAGGCGCGAGGTGGCGCTGAAGCTGCTGCGCACCGGCGGCAGCGATCCGTCCGAACAGGCGCGGTTCCGTCGCGAGACGGCACTCCTGGCGCGGCTCGAGCACCCGGGCATCGCCCGGCTGTACGAGGCCGGGGTGCAGGAGACCGACGCCGGCCCCGTGCCCTTCCTCACGATGGAGTTCGTCCCGGGCCAGACCCTGGACGCCTACGTCCGCGAACGCGCGCCCGACCTTCGCGGGCGCATGCGCCTGGTGGTCGAGCTTGCGCGGGCCGTGCAGTACGCCCATGAACGCGGCGTGGTCCATCGCGACCTCAAGCCCGCCAACGTGCTCGTGGACCCGCAGGGCCACCCGCGCATCGTCGATTTCGGCATTTCCGCGGCGATCAACCGGGCCGAACTGACCCAGATGACCCAGGCCGGCGCCGTGCTGGGCACGCTGCCCTACATGGCGCCCGAGCTGCTGCGCGGCGACGACCCCGGCGGCACCGCCGGCGACGTCTACGCCCTGGGCGTGATTGCCTACGAACTGGCCTGCGGCGACGCCCCCTACCCCGAACTCGCCGGCCAGACCTCGGTGATCGCCGCGATGCGCATCGTCGCCGCGCGCGCCCCCCGGCCGCTGGGCCAACGACTGCCGGCGGCGCGCGGCGACCTGTCCACCGTGGTGATGAAGGCGATGTCGGAGGACCGCGACCTGCGCTACCCGGGCGCCGGCGCCTTCGCCGATGACCTCGAACGCTGGCTGGCGTCCCAGCCCGTGCAGGCCAGGCCGCCCGGCGCGCTGCACGTGCTGGGCCTGTTCGCCCGCCGGCACCGCAGCCTGGCGACGGCCGCCGTGGTGGTCGCCCTGGCCCTCGTGGCGACGTCGGTGGTGTCGCTGGTGTTCGCGATGGGGGAAGCCGAGGCCCGGCGCCTGGCGGAGTCGCGGTTGGCCGAGCGCGAGGCGATCAGCGCGTTCCTGGTGGACATGCTGGTGTCCGCGGACCCCGAAGGCGGCGGCACGCTCGACGTCAGCATGCGCGAATGGCTGGGCACCAGCGAACAGACCTATCTCGCCGATGCCGACACCTTGCCCGTGGACGCGCGGCAGGCGCTGTCGGCCACGCTCGGCATCGCGCTGCTGCACCTGGGCGAAACCGAACGCGCCCTGCCCCGCCTGAAGGAGGCGCGCGAGCTGGCGGCGGCCCGCCACGGCGACGACTCGCCCCAGGCCCTGGCCCTGGCCGTGGATGAAGCGCTGGCCGGCGCCAGCGGCGACCGCGACGGTGCCCTGGCGTCCTTGCGCACCCTGCTGGCCAGTCCGGCCGCGGCCGCCGACGACGCCCTGGGCGTCAGCGCCGGCATCGCCCTTTCCACCACGCTGGAAAGCGGCGGCGAGGTGGAAGAAGCCTTCGCCGTGGCGAGTGCCGCCCGTGACCGGGCGACGGCCACCCTCGGGCCGGACCACCCGCTGACCCTCAACGCGCAGCACAACGTCGCGTCCATGCTCAAGGTGCGCGGCGACTTCGCGGCGGCCGAGGCCTTGGCCCGCGACGTCTACGAACGGCGGAAGGCGCTGCACGGCGAGGCCCATTCGCTCACCCTGTTCTCGCGCAACCAGTTGGGCGGCATCCTCGACCGCCTGGGCCGCACCGGCGAAGCCGAAGGCATTTTCCGCGACACCTGGACGGCACGCCGCAGCGCGCTCGGCGATCGCCATCCCAGCACGCTCGCCACCCTCAACAACCTCACGGGCATCCTGATCCAGCAGGGGAAGCTGGACGAAGCGCAGCCCCTGCTGGCGCGCCTGGTCGAGGACACCGGTGCCCGGTTCGGACCGGACGCCCCGCGCACGCTGATGGCCATGAACCAGCAGGCCTACGTGCTCGAGGACCTGGGCCGGCTGGACGAGGCGGAGGCGGTGCTGCGCCGCGTGGTGGCGACCCTCACCCGGGACGATGCCCCGCCGCATCCGGAGCAGCTCGCGCCGCGCAGCAACCTGGCGATGCTGCTGTCCAAGCGCGGACGGCATGCGGAGGCCATCGCGGCGATGGCCGCGACGGTGGCCGACGCGCAGCGGGTGATGGGCGACGACCACCCCTACGTCGGCATCTTCCGCAGCAATGCCGGTGAAATCCTGCTGGCGGCCGGCCGGCCGGCCGCGGCCCGCGTCGAGCTGGAAGCCG
>JAYRTA010000097.1:0-2304 GCA_041919875.1 Arenimonas sp. | reverse complement strand
GGCCCGGACCACGCCCGCACGCGCGCCAACGCCGAACGCCTGGCGCGCGCCGGAGGTGGCCGGTGAGCTGGTGGCGCCGGCGCCGGCCCGACCCGGGCCCCGATGCCGCCCTGCAGCGGCAGCTGGACATCCTCCGGGCGACGGATGCGGAGCGGCAGCGCATCTACGACGACCTCCATGACGACGTCGGCGCGAAGCTGCTGACGCTCCTGCACGAAGTCCCGGAGGCGCAGCAGGACCTGGTGCGCGAAGTCATCCAGGACATCCGCGACATCCTGGCGCGCGGGCGCGGCCCCGGCGGCAGCCTGACCGATGTGCTGGGCCTGCTGCGGGAAGAGACCGCACGCCGGCTGGAGCTGCACGACATCAGCCTCGACTGGTCGCAGCCGGGCGACCTGCCCGCACCGCGGCTGGCGCCGCACCAGGCCATGCACCTGTTCCGCATCGGCCGCGAGGCCGTGACCAATGCGCTGCGCCACGCCCGGCCGCGCCAGCTGCGCGTCCGCGTCGACCGGGTGGGCGACGACCTGGTGTTCGAGATCGGCGACGACGGCCGCTTCGACCCCCAGCGGATCGGGACCGGCCGGGGCACGCAGGCGATGCGCAACCGCGCCGGGGAACTCCAGGGCGACATCGCCTGGCTGCCCGGATCGCTGGGCGGCACCAAGGTCCGCCTGCGCTTTCCCCTGCCTCCCGCAAGCGAGGGATGGGCGGCGGCCGGGCCGGCGGCGAAGCTGGACCCATGACGACCCCGCCGGCCATTCGAACCGCGCTCGTGCTCGAGGATTTGCCCGCCGTCGCGGATTGGCTGGTGGGCATGCTCCCGGGCCTGTTCCCCGGCGTGGTGGTGCGGCATGCCGCCACCCTGGCGGCCGCGCGGGCAAACCTGCGCGACCAGGGCCTGCCGTCCCTGGCCCTGGTGGACCTGGGCCTGCCCGACGGCAACGGGGTCGACTTCATCCGCGAACTGGCGGCCGCCGGCGATGACTGCATCATCGTGGTCACCACCCTGTTCGGCGACGACGGGCACCTGTTCCCCGCGCTGCGCGCCGGCGCCCAGGGCTACCTGCTCAAGGACCAGCCACGGGCCCGGTTCGAGCAGGCGCTGCGCGGCATCCTTGCCGGCGAACCGCCCCTGTCCCCGGCGATCGCCCAGCGGCTGTTGCGCATGTTCAACGGGCCGGGCACCGCGGAAGACCCGGGCCTGACACCACGCGAGCGCGACGTGCTGGTGCTGGTCGCCAAGGGCTGCCGGCTGCCGGAGCTGGCGACCCAGCTGGGCATCAGCCGGCACACCGCCTCCGACCATGTGAAGAGCATCTACCGCAAGCTCAAGATCGGCAGCCGGGCCGAGGCCGCGCTCGAGGCCGCCCGCCTTGGCCTGGTCAATCCCTCGGCCTGACCCCCCGAAGCAAGGGATGTCGCCGTGGCCGCGCGCGGCGCAGGCTGGCGACCAGTCCCTGCCGGAGCATCCACGCCGATGAAATCCCCGTCCCGCCACCATCCGTTCGAACCCTCGCGGCGCATCGTGTCCGTCCTGGCGCTGGCCTCGCTGCTGCTCGCCACGGCCCGGATCGGGGCCGCCGAACCCATCGACGTGCAGGGCTTCGACCCGGCCGGCCACGTGCGCATGCAGATGGCGGGCGACAAGAAGGAAATGACGGTGTTCATCCCGTCCTACCGGGTCGCGTTCCAGATCGCCGGCAAATCCACCGCCTCGACGCGGGGAGGCTACGCCCTGGGCATGAACCGATCCGGGACGCGGGTCACCACCAATACCGTGCTCGAGGGCGTGGACTTCGCCCTGATGCAGTCCATCACCGATCGCGCCCACGCCGACCTGGTCGCGCGCCTGCAGGCCGCCGGCTTCACGGTGCTCGCGGACGAGCAGTGGCAGGCCGCGCCGGCCGCCGCCAAGCTCGACTGGGCCGACGCCAGCCGCCCGGGCCAGGCCGTGACCCGAGAAGGC
The DNA here is from genome assembly GCA_041919875.1 of Arenimonas sp. Classification (GTDB taxonomy): domain Bacteria; phylum Pseudomonadota; class Gammaproteobacteria; order Xanthomonadales; family Xanthomonadaceae; genus Arenimonas. Next base: position 335 of record JAYRTA010000097.1, on the reverse strand, counting down.
AAGACCGGCCCGATCGACACGGCCTACGTGCTGGTCGTGCCGACCGGCATGCGCAACTGGCCCGAGACGGTGATGCCGGCCAACCTCGGCGCCTCGCGTTCGCTGCGACGGGAACTGGACGCGACGATGGTGGTGCCGCGCCTGGTGGTGAACTACGTCGCGCTCACCTCCAGCGGCCGCGGCAAGAGCGGCCTGTTCTCGCGGGGTTCGGAAGTGAGCGCGCGGCCGCTGGTGCACGGCGGCGCGTACGCCGCGGGCTTCGGGTTCGACAACTGGCGGGTCCGCCTGGGCCAGCATGGCGGCTTCATGGACTTCAAGCCCGACACCGTGATCGA
>JAYRTA010000096.1:0-6742 GCA_041919875.1 Arenimonas sp. | reverse complement strand
ATCGGCCGCGTGCATGGCCAGGAAGTGGTGGTCGTGGCCAACGACGCCACCGTCAAGGGCGGCACCTACTTCCCGATGACGGTCAGGAAGCACCTGCGGGCGCAGGAGGTGGCGCTGGAGAACCACCTGCCCTGCGTCTACCTGGTGGATTCGGGCGGCGCCTTCCTGCCGCTGCAGGACGAAGTCTTCCCGGACAAGGAGCACTTCGGCCGCATCTTCTACAACCAGGCCCGCCTGAGCGCGCGCAACATCCCGCAGGTGGCCGTGGTGATGGGCAGCTGCACCGCCGGCGGCGCCTACGTGCCGGCGATGTGCGACGAGTCCATCATCGTCAAGGGCCAGGGCACGATCTTCCTCGGCGGCCCGCCCCTGGTGAAGGCCGCCACCGGCGAGGTGGTGGACGCCGAGTCCCTCGGCGGCGCCGACGTGCACACCAGCCTCAGCGGCGTGGCCGACCACTACGCCGAGGACGACCGCCACGCCCTGCAGATCGCCCGCGACGTCGTCCGCCACCTCAACCGCCGCAAGCCGCGGCCGGTGGCCGTGCAGGCGCCGGCCGAACCGGCCTACCCGGCCGAGGATCTCTACGGGGTCGTGCCCCGCGACACCCGCCGCCCCTTCGACATCCGCGAGGTGATCGCGCGCCTGGTGGACGGCAGCGAATTCCACGAATTCAAGGCGCGCTACGGCAAGACCCTGGTCTGCGGCTTCGCGCACATCCACGGCTATCCGGTCGGCATCGTCGCCAACAACGGCATCCTGTTCTCGGAGTCGGCGCTCAAGGGCGCCCACTTCATCGAGCTGTGCAACCAGCGCGACATCCCGCTGGTGTTCCTGCAGAACATCACCGGCTTCATGGTCGGCAAGAAGTACGAGAACGCCGGCATCGCCAAGGACGGCGCCAAGATGGTGACCGCGGTGGCCTGCAGCCACGTGCCCAAGTTCACCGTGGTGATCGGCGGAAGCTTCGGCGCCGGCAACTACGCCATGTGCGGCCGCGCCTACGGCGCCCGCTTCCTCTGGATGTGGCCCAATGCCCGCATCAGCGTCATGGGCGGCGAGCAGGCCGCCAGCGTGCTGGCCACGGTGCGCCGCGACGGCCTCGAGGCGGCCGGCCAGGACTGGCCGGCCGAGCAGGAAGAAGCCTTCAAGGCGCCCATCCGCGAGCAGTACGAACGCCAGGGTTCGCCCTGGTACGCCACCGCCCGGCTCTGGGACGACGGCATCATCGACCCCGCCGACACGCGCCGCGTGCTGGGACTGGCCATCTCCGCCAGCCTCAACGCCCCCATCGAGAAGGATCGGTTCGGCGTATTCCGGATGTAGCCGGCCACGAATGCCGACTGCCGCTATCATCGCGGGCAGTTCCCAAGGCGCACCGCGGATGATCGTTGGCATAGACCTCGGCACCACCCACTCCCTGATCGGCATCTATGGCCCCGAGGGCCCGCGACTGATCCCCAATGCCCACGGCGAGCTGCTCACGCCCTCGGTGGTGGCGCTGGACGACGAGGACCACCTGCGCGTGGGCCGCCCCGCCCGCGAATGGCTCAGCACCCGACCCGAACGCTCGGTGGCCGCCTTCAAGCGATACATGGGCAGCAACCGGCAGCACCCCCTGGGCGCGCGCACCTTCCGGCCCGAGGAACTTTCCGCCCTGGTGCTGCGCTCCCTGCTCGATGATGCCCAGGCCCATCTGGGCGAGCGCCCGCGGGAGGCCGTGATCAGCGTGCCGGCCTACTTCAGCGACGGCCAGCGCAAGGCCACGCGCACCGCCGGCGAGCTGGCCGGGCTGAAGGTGGATCGCCTGGTGAACGAGCCGACCGCCGCGGCCCTGGCCTACGGCCTGCAGGAGCGCAAGGAGGAATCCACCTTCCTGGTCTTCGACCTGGGCGGCGGCACCTTCGACGTCTCCATCCTCGAGACCTTCGACGGCGTCATGCAGGTGCGTGCCACCGCCGGCGACAATTACCTCGGCGGCGAGGACTTCACCGAGGTACTGGTGCTCGAGGCCTGCCGTCGCGCCGGGGTGAGCTGGCGCGAGCTCGATGCCCGCCAGCGCGGCCAACTCCACGCCCGGATGGAGCGCGCCAAGCGCGAGATCGGCGGTCCGGCGGCCCCGCGCGTTGAACTCGAGGTGCATGGCCGGATGCTGGACTGGACCCTGGACGAAGACGAATTCGCGCGACTGGCCGACCCCCTGGTCCAGCGCCTGCGCCAACCGGTGGAGCGGGCGCTGCGCGACGCCAATCTGTCCCTGTCCACCCTGGACGAGGTGGTGCTGGTCGGCGGCGCCTCGCGCATGCCGGTGGTCTCGCGCCTGGTGGCACGCATGCTTGGCCGCCTGCCGCTGCGCCACGTCAGCCCTGACGAGGCCATCGCGCTGGGCGCCTGCGTCGCCGCGGGAATGAAGGCGCGCGACCAGGCGCTCGAGGAGATCGTGCTCACCGACGTCTCGCCCTACACCCTGGGCCTGTCGATCTCGCGCGCCGACGCCGGCGGCCGGATCACGCACGGCCATTTCTCGCCCCTGATCGAGCGCAACACCACCGTGCCCACGAGCCGGGAGGAAACCTACTTCCCGATGCAGGACTGGCAGCAGGAACTGCTGCTGGAGGTCTACCAGGGCGAAAGCCCACGGGTGGCCAACAATGTGCGGCTGGGCGAGCTGTCCCTGAAGCTGCCGCGCAAGCGCCGCGAAGACAACCCGGTGCAGGTGCGCTTCACCTACGACGTCAACGGCGTGTTGCAGGTGGAAGCCAAGGATGCCGAGGGCCGGGTGTTCGAACTGATCCTGGAGAAGGACCCCGGCAGCATGGACCCGTCCGAGATCCGCGACCGCCTGGCCCGGCTGGCCTCGCTGAAGGTGCATCCGCGCGAGGCCCAACCCAACCTGGCCCTGGTGGCGCGCGCCGAACGCATCTACGAGGAACACATCGGCGACGCCCGCACCTGGGTGCAGGACGGCCTCGCCCAGTTCCTTGCGGCCCTGGAGACCCAGGACCTGGCACTGATCGAACGCCATCGCGCCGAATTCTCGAAGATGCTCGACGGCATCGAGGCCCAGCTGCAGTGACGGCCTGGGACCTGCTGGGCCTGCGCCCCGGCGCGGACGCGCGCGAAATCCGCCGCGCCTATGCGCGCCTGCTCAAGCAGACCCGGCCGGAAGACGACGCCGACGGGTTCCAGGCGCTGCACGCCGCCTATGAGCACTGCCTGGCCGCCGCGCGCGCCGCGGAGGCGATGGACGATGCGTCCGGGTCGCGCGCCCCCGGGCTCGGCCCCCACGACGAGGCCCTGGCTGCATCCGACGATGGCCAGCCGATGCCAGCACCCGGCGCACGCGACGCAGCGCACGCCGAGCCCTTCGAGCCGGCGGACGCCTCGCCACCCTTCGTGGTCGAGGAGTTCCTCGCCCACCTGGTCCAGGCCGCGCGCAATCTCTCCCCGGACGCCTTCGCCGACTGGCTCGCCCGGCATCCTGACCTGTTCGGGGTGGACATCAAGGATTCCCTGGCCGAAACCGCCATCGACGTCCTGGCCGACCTGCCGCTGGAGACTCCACGGGCCACGCTTGCCGCGGCGGCCCGATTTTTCCGCATCGAAGACATGGGGCCGCGCGGCTGGCACCTGCAGGAGCGCATCGACCAGGCGGTGGTGCAGCAGCAGTTCCGGTCCACCCTCCGCGGCGGCGCCTCCCTGCCCCGACCGAACGGCACGGAGCGCGCGCTTGATGCCGCCATCGATGCCGAACTGTTCGCGCCGGCCACGACCTGGCGGACCCTCCTTTTGCTGGCCTGGCCCGGCACCGTGTCCCAGGCCTGGTCGCGCCTGCTCGACCTCGACCAGTATTCGCGCGGCGCCGCCTGGGACGCGATGCCCGCGGGCCGCCGGGACAGGCTGCAGCAATTGGCCGACCGCAGCCGCCTGTCCCTGCCTCGCCTGGTGCTGACGCTATGGCGAGGCACGTTCTGGTGCGGCCTGGCCCTGCTCGGCAACCTGGTGTTCACCCTGGAGGCGGCCGAGCCGATCCTGACGTTCCTGGGCCTGGGCATCGGGGCATCCCTGGCCTGGCAGGCGATGGTCGCGGGCTATCGCAAGCTGTCGGACGCCGCGCAGGCCCGGGACCGCATGGCCTGGCTGCATCACGGCTTCATCCTCTTGCAGGTCTCGATCGCCCTGGGCCTGGTGGCCTGGAGCCCGGGCGAAGTGGCGCTCGGCCCTTACGCGCTGCTGGCCTCCGCCTACGCGTATGCGGTCGGGCGCGCCCGCGCACGCTGGGGCGTGCTGGCGGGCATCCCGATGTTCATCGCCTCCCTGGTGGCGACGGTCCGCGATCTCTTGCCGGTGTTCCTGCCCGCGGGGCTGGACGGCATCCTGCTGCTGACCGTTTTCATCCTGGCGCGCGACGCGGTGCTGGCCCATCGGGCCGAGGTCCCGATCATGGTGCTGCGGCACGATGCCGGGCCCAAACTGGTCTGGCTCGCCATGGCGCTGCTTGCGCTGGGCGTCGCCATTTTCTGGCCGGCCGCCTGAGTCCTCGTCGGCCAAACTGACGGCCCGGCCGCTGCCGGGCCGGAAAACGCCTGCCTCAGGGGCAGCCCTTGCAGCGACCACACCCTGCCCCGCAGGCAGCGGCCGACACCCGCAGGGCCGGCCGAACCGTCCGGCCGATCCACCGCAGCCAGGCCGGGCGTCCCGGCCGCTCCAGCGCGTACGAGAGCCGCGCCTGCGCCTGCCACAGTGCGCGCGGCATCAGCCGGCGCAGCACCACGGCGGCGCTCCAGGCGATCACCAGGGCGATCAGCGCCAGCTGCAGGCCGTGGCTCATGCGCCCAGCATCCGCGCCAGCTGGTAGGTGAGGAAGGACGCGCCGTAGGCCAGCGCGAACAGGTACAGGGTGGCGGAACCCGCCTGCTTCCAGCTGTTGGTCTCGCGCCGGATCACGGCGATCGTGGACAGGCACTGCGGCGCGAACACATACCAGGCCAGCAGCGACAGGGCCGTGCCCAGGGTCCAGTCGGCGGCGATCATCGGGCCCAGCATCTCGGCGGCGGCCTCGTCGGAATCGGCGGAGATCGCGTACACCGTCGCCAGCGCCGCCACCGCCACCTCGCGCGCGGCCAGGCCCGGGATCAGGGCGATGCAGATTTCCCAGGTGAAGCCGATCGGCGCGAACACCGGCTCCATCCAGCGACCGATGCGGCCGGCCAGGCTGTAGTCGATGGCCGGCATCGTCGCCTCCGGCGGCGGCGCCGGATAGCTGGCCAGGAACCACAGCAGCACCGTCAGCGCCAGCAGCACGCCGGTGACGCGGCGGATGAAGATCGCGCCGCGCTCCCACAGGCCCATCAGCACGTCCATCGGGTTGGGCAGCCGGTAGCTGGGCAGTTCCAGCAGCAGCGTGTGCTCGCCGCCCTCGCGGCGCAGGCGCTTCATCACCCAGGCCACGGCCATGGCGGAGAGGATGCCGAACCCGTACAGGCCGAACAGCACCAGCCCCTGCAGGTTGAACACGCCCAGCACCGCCCGATCCGGGATGAAGAAGCCGATCAGCAGCGTGTACACCGGCAGCCGCGCCGAACAGGTCATCAGCGGCGCCACCAGGATGGTCGCCAGGCGGTCGCGCGGGTCCTGGATCGAACGCGTGGCCATGATGCCGGGGATGGCGCAGGCGAAGCTCGAAAGCAGCGGGATGAAGCTGCGTCCGGTCAGCCCGGCCGCGCGCATCGGCCGGTCGAGCAGGAAGGCCGCGCGCGGCAGGTAGCCGCTCTCCTCCAGCGTGAGGATGAACACGAACAGCAGCAGGATCTGCGGCAGGAACTCCATCACCGTGCCCAGCCCGCCGAAAATGCCCTGGGTGACCAGGCCGCGCAGCGGACCCTCGGGCAAGGCCCCGCCCACCACGCCGCCGAGCCAGGCGATGCCGCCGGCCAGGGCGTCCTGCAGCGGTGCCGCCCAGGCGAACACCGCCTGGAAGATCAGGAACATCAGGGCGGCCAGGATGACCAGGCCCAGCACCGGGTGCAGCAGCCAGCGGTCCAGGCGCTCGTCCAGGCGGCGCGTGCGCCCGGGCATCCGCACCGTTTCGGCCAGCAGGGCCGAGACCTGCGCGTGCAGGTCGCCCCCATCGTCGCCGGGCTCGGGCGCCGGCGGCACCTCACCGTCGAGCCGGGCCAGCAGGCCCTGCGTGCCTTCCCGCCGGATCGCCACGGTTTCCACCACCGGGATGCCCAGGCGCGCCTGCAGGGCCGAGACGTCGATGCGGATGCCGCGGCGGCGCGCCTCGTCCATCAGGTTCAGGGCCAGCAGCATCGGGCGGCCCAGGCGCCGCAGCTCCAGCACGAAGCGCAGGTGCAGGCGCAGGTTGGTGGCGTCGGCCACCGCCACCAGCAGGTCGGGCGCGGCCTCGCCGGGCAGTTCGCCGCGGCAGACGTCGCGGGTGATGGCCTCGTCCGGGCTGGCGGCATCGAGGCTGTAGGCGCCCGGCAGGTCGAGCACGCGCACGCTGCGGCCACCGGGCGTGCGGAACTGGCCTTCCTTGCGCTCGACGGTGACGCCGGCGTAGTTGGCCACCTTTTGCCGGCTGCCGGTGAGGCGGTTGAAGAGCGCCGTCTTGCCGCAGTTCGGATTGCCGACCAGGGCGATGTTCAGGGCCGACACTCAGGCCTCCGGCGGATGCAGGCGCACGCGCTCGGCTTCGGCGCGACGCAGCGCGAAGCGCGTGAAACCCACCTGCACC
>JAYRTA010000095.1:0-6750 GCA_041919875.1 Arenimonas sp. | reverse complement strand
AGCAGGGCACCTCGCGGCCGTCGGCCAGGCGGGGCAGGTAGTGCTGCTTCTGCTCGTCGGTGCCGTAGTGCAGCAGCAGTTCGGCCGGGCCCAGCGAATTGGGCACGCCGACGGTGGAGCTGAGCGTGGCCGAGACCGAGGCCAGCTTCTCGATCACCTTGTGGTGGGCCAGCGCACTGAAGCCCAGGCCGCCGTACTGCTTGGGGATGATCATGCCGAAGAAGCGGTTCTTCTTGAGGAAGTCCCAGATCTCGGGCGTGAGGTCGGCGCGGACGTGGGTGATCTCCCAGTCGTTGGTCATGCGGCAGACCTGCTCGACCGGGCCGTCGAGGAAGGCCTGTTCCTCGGCCGTCAGCTCGGGCTTGGGCTGGGCCAGCAGGCTCTCCCACTTGGGCATGCCGGAGAACAGCTCGCCCTCGAAACCGACGGTGCCGGCCTCGAGCGCGGTCTTCTCGGTGTCCGAGAGCGGCGGGAGGATCTTCGTGTAGAACTTCAGCAGCGGCGCGGTGATCACCGCCTGCCGGAAGGGCGTGACCAGCAGCGGCAGCGTGCCCAGCGCCAGCAGGACGCCGGCGACGATGGTCGCGGTGAAGTTGGCGCCGGCCAGGGCGACGCCCACCAGCAGGGTGGCCGAGAGGGCGGTGAAGATCGCCAGGCTCAGCCGGTGGTAGGCCACCACCAGGATCGCCAGCAGCAGGGCGAGGAAGGGGGCGAGGATGCTCATCGTGGATCTCCGGTGCGGGTGGGGGCCGCGGGCAGGTCGGACAGGAAGGACAGCAGGGTATCGGTAAAGGCGTCGTTGTCGTCGCCGGCGACCATGTGGGTGGCCTCGGGCAGGCGGACGTGGCGGGCCTGGGGGGCCAGTTCAAGGAAGTGGGCGACGGTCTGGTCGCTCACGAGGTCGCTGCGGCCGCCGCTGACCAGCAGCACCGGCACATCCAGGCCGCGGCAGGCGTCCTCCAGCGGATCGTGCAGGTCGGCCGTCTGCGGGATGAATTCACTCAGCAGGCGCGGGTCCCAGTGCCAGGCCAGGCGGCCGTCGGCGCGCGGCTGCAGCAGGTGGGCCAGTTCGGCCGGCGTCTTGCGGGCGCGCCGGTGCGGCAGGTACTCGGCGATGCGGTCGGCGGCGTCCTGGTAGGAGGCGAAGCCGTCCGGATGCGCGTTCATGAAGCCCAGGATGCGCTCGACGCCGGAGGCTTCCCAGCGCGGCGTGATGTCCACCAGCACCAGGGCGCAGAAGGGCCGTTCGGCGGCCTGCGCCATCAGGCCGGTCAGGCCGCCCATGGACGCACCGACCAGCACCGGGGCCGGCCCTGCGGCCGCAGCGGCGACCGCGACGTCGGCGACGAAGTGTTCGCCGGCGTAGGGCCGGGACAGCGGGTTGCGGCCCGAGCGCCCGTGTCCGCGCGCGTCCCAGGCCAGGCTGCCCCAGCCGCGCGCGGCCAGCGCCGCTTGGGTCGCCGACCAGGCCTGGCGCGTCTGGCCGAAGCCATGCGCCAGCAGCACGCCGGGGCCGGCGCCGGGCAGGCGCTGGGCGGCCAGCGCGAGGCCGTCGCGGGCGCGCAGCTCGACCGGTTCCGGGCCAGGCAGGGCAGGGGTGGCGGGCATTACCATACTGGCCAGTATTGAAGCCCGGGGGCGAGGCTGTCAATACCGGCGCGTATGGTGCAAGATGAGGCCCGCGGCACCCAGTGTTCCACGGCCACTCCATCCCTTAGACTTCGCCACCGTATGGTCGCAGCCTCCCAGAAAGCCGAACGCCCCTCCCGACTGAGCGCGGAGGACTGGGCGCTTGCCGCCCTGGACGTGATCGCCGAACAGGGCCTGGCCGCGGTCGCGGTCGAACCCCTGGCCCGGCGCCTGGGGGTCACCAAGGGCAGCTTCTACTGGCATTTCCCCTCGCGCGAAGCCCTGCTGGTGGCGGCGCTGGAGCGCTGGGAAGTGATGGAGCAGGAAACCGTGTTCGGCCAGCTCGAAGCCGTGCCCGAGCCGCGCGCGCGCCTGAAGGCGCTGTTCCAGCTGGTGGCGCACGAACTCAAGCCGCACATCATCTATAGCGAACTGCTCAAGGCACTCGATCACCCGGTGGTGCAGCCGGTGCTGCACCGGGTGTCGCAGCGGCGCCTGGACTACCTGGCCGCGAGCTTCCGCCAGGCCGGCCTGCCGCGCCTGGATGCCCAGAACCGCGCCCGCCTCACCTACGCCGCCTACGTCGGCTTCCTGCAGCTGTCGCTGCAGCTGGGCCAGCCGCGCCTGCACCACGACGAATTCGAAGCCTACGTCGGCCACGTGATGGCCACGCTGATCCCGGCGTGAAGGTCCTTGTCCCCCGGACAGCCCGGGGGGCCAGCCGGTAGAATGCGGCCCCATCGGCCGGCGCCCCCTGCGTGGCATGCCGCCCCCGTTTTCCCCTAGTCCAGGCCCCGCGAGGAGCCACGTCGCCCATGTCCAGCCAGCTTGCCGCCCTCAACGAGTGGGTCGCCCAGGTCGCCCAGCTCACCCAGCCCGACGCCGTCCACTGGTGCGACGGCTCCGATGCCGAAAACGCCCGCCTGGTCGAGCTCATGCTCGCCACCGGCGACCTGGTCAGGCTCAACCCGCAGACCCACCCCAACTGCTACCTGCACCGCTCCAGCCCCTCCGACGTGGCGCGCGTGGAGCACCTGACCTTCGTCTGCACCCGCGAGCGCGAAGACGCCGGCCCGAACAACCACTGGATGGACCCGGCCCAGGCGCACGCGAAGATGGATGCGCTGTACGCCGGCTGCATGCGCGGCCGCACGATGTACGTGGTGCCCTATTGCATGGGGCCGATCGACTCGCCGCTGTCGCGCTGCGGCGTCGAGATCACCGATTCGCCCTACGTGGTGGCCAACATGCGCATCATGACGCGCATGGGCGCCGCCGCCCTGGCCCGCATCGAGCGCGAGGGCCGCTTCGTCCGCGGCCTGCACTCGGTCGGCGAACTCGACCCGGATCGCCGCTTCATCATGCATTTCCCGGAAGAACTCGCGATCCAGAGCTACGGCTCGGGCTACGGCGGCAATGCGCTGCTGGGCAAGAAGTGCCACGCCCTGCGCATCGCCAGCTACCAGGCGCGCCAGGAAGGCTGGCTGGCCGAGCACATGCTGATCGTGGGCATCGAGAACCCGCAGGGCGAAACGCACTACGTCGCCGCCGCCTTCCCCAGCGCCTGCGGCAAGACCAACCTGGCCATGCTGATCCCGCCCGAGGGTTACCGCTCGAAGGGCTGGAAGGTATGGACGGTGGGTGACGACATCTGCTGGATGCGCCCCGGCGCCGACGGCCGCCTGTACGCGATCAACCCCGAGGCCGGCTATTTCGGCGTCGCCCCGGGCACCAGCGAGAAGACCAACGCCAACGCGATGGCCATGCTCAACCGCGATGCGATCTTCACCAACGTCGGCGTCACCGCCGACAACCAACCGTGGTGGGAAGGCATGAGCTCGGGCACGCCGGCGAAGGACTGGCAGGGCCGCGACTACGACAAGGCCGTCTCGCCGGCCGCGCACCCGAACGCGCGCTTCACCGTCAGCGCCAGGCAGTGCCCGAGCTACACCGACAAGGCCGAAGACGCCCAGGGCGTGCCGCTGAGCGCGATCGTCTTCGGCGGCCGCCGCGCCTCGCTGGTGCCGCTGGTGCTCGAGGCCCGCGACTGGACCCACGGCGTGCTGGTCGGCGCCTCGATGGCCTCCGAGACCACCGCCGCCGCCACCGGCGCCGTCGGCGTGGTGCGCCGCGACTCGATGGCGATGAAGCCCTTCGCCGGCTACAACTTCGGCGACTACTTCGCGCACTGGCTGTCCTTCGACACCCCGGGCGCGAAGCTGCCGAAGATCTTCCAGGTCAACTGGTTCCGCAAGGACGCCGACGGCAGGTTCATGTGGCCCGGCTTCGGCGACAACCTGCGCGTGCTCGAGTGGATGCTCAAGCGCGTCACCGGCCAGGCCGGCGCGGTGGAAACGCCGGTCGGCAACCTGCCGCGCCCGGGCGACCTCGACACCGAGGGCCTGGACATCGCGCCGGCGGTGCTCGAGCAGTTGCTGGCCATGGACCGCGCCGGCTGGCAGGCCGAAATGGCCTCGATCGGCGAGTACCTGGGCGAGTTCGGCGAACGCACGCCCGCGGCGCTCACCGCCGAACGCGAGCGCATCGCCGCGCAGTTGGGCTGAGCCCGCGCTTCCCCCGGAAGGCCCGCCCCGCGCGGGCCTTCCGCTTTTCCGGGCACGGCGACGTGGCGCCGCGACGACGCCTTGCCGGGCCCCGGCCGCGCCGCCCGGTATGCTGCGCGCCGATGAAGGCCTACTACTGCCACCATTTCGTGCTGCCGCTGCCGGCGGGCCACCGGTTCCCGATGGCCAAGTACGCACGCCTGCACGAGCGCGTGGCGGCCATGGCGCCGGCGCTGGGCATCGAGCTGGTCGAGCCCGCGGCCGCGTCCGAGGCGGACCTGCTGCGGGTGCACGCCCAAGGCTACGTGCGCGCCATACTCGGGGGCGGCGCCGACCCCGGGCTGATGCGGCGCATCGGTTTCCCGTGGTCGCCGGCGATGGTGGAGCGCTCGCGCCGTTCATCCGGCGGCACCATCGGCGCCCTGCGCGCCGCGCTGGCCGGCGACGGCGTGGCCGCCAATCTCGCCGGCGGCACCCATCACGCCGGCCATGCCCGCGGCGGCGGCTATTGCGTATTCAACGATGCCGTCATCGCCGCGCGCCATGCCCAGGCCCACGGCCTGCTGCGGCGCGTGCTGGTGGTGGACCTGGACGTGCACCAGGGCGACGGCACGGCCGAGCTCTGCGCCGCCGACCCGAGCCTGTTCACCTTCTCCATGCATTCGGCGCGCAACTACCCGGCGGTGAAACCCGCCTCCGACCTGGACGTGCCGCTGCCCGACGGCACCGGCGACGCCGACTACCTCGATGCCCTGGCCACCCACCTGCCGCTGGCGATCGCCCGTGCGCGCGCCGACGCCGTGGTCTATCTCGCCGGCGCCGACCCCTATGCCGGGGATCGCCTCGGCCATCTTTCGCTGAGCAAGGCCGGCCTGGCCGAGCGCGACCGCCAGGTCTTCGCGGCCTGCCGCGCGCAGGGCCTGCCGGTGGCGGTGTGCATGGCCGGCGGCTATGCACCCGAGGTCGAGGACATCGTGGACATCCATGCGGCCACCGTGCGCCTGGCCGCCGGCTTTGCGAACGCCCGCCCGGCCTAGCCCCGCGCGATCCGGTCGTCCCCGGCCCGGCGGCGGCGAATCCTGTTTCCCGGAGCGCGTTAAACCTTCCGGGCCGGTGCGACATCCGAAGGGCTATGCTGAGCCTCGCCGTGACCCTCGATGCCGCCGCCCCCGCCGCCGATCCGACGCCGCGCGAGGAGGATTTCGCGCTGGTGCGCGCCGCCGGCCGCGGCGACCGCGCGGCCTTCGAGGCCCTGTACCGCAAGCACGTGCGCCGGGTGTACGCCGTGCTCTGGCGCCTGTGCGGCCACGAGGCCCGGGCCGAGGAGCTGGCCCAGGAAGCCTTCATCCGCGCCTGGCAGGCCCTGCCGGCCTTCCGCTTCGAAAGCGCCTTTTCGACCTGGATGCACCGGCTGGCGGTGAACACGGGCCTGATGGACCTGCGTTCGCGCCGAGGCGGCGAAGCCCTGGAAACCGACGATGCCGCGCTCGAACACGCCGCCATCGCCGACAGCGCCGGCCAGCGCACGGCCGCCGGCCTCGACCTCGAGCGCGCCATCGCCACCCTGCCGCCGCGTGCCCGCGCGGTGCTGGTGCTGCACGACATCGAAGGCTGGAAACACGAAGAGATCGCCACCGAGCTGGGCATGGCGGTGGGCAGTTCCAAGGCACAACTGCACCGCGCCCGGCACCTGCTGCGGGCGCGACTGGGAGAAGACCATGGGCGAGACTGAACTGCGCTGGCAGCTGCGCCAGCTGCCGCACGAACTGGAGCCGCCGCGCGACCTGTGGCCGGGCATCGCCGCCGGGCTCGACCGCCGCGCGCCGCGCCGCCGCTGGCCCTGGGTGACCGGCCTGGCGATGGCCGCCGGGCTGGTGCTGGCCGTGGCCGTCGGCACCGGCCTGCGCCCGGCGCCGGTCCCCGCCGCCGCCGACCCGACCGCCCTGCTGGTGCAGCGCGAGACCCAGGCCCTGGTCCAGGAGTACGAGGCCGCCCTGCGCGAGTTCGACGGCGCCCCGGTGCCCGAGCCCCTGGCCCCGGCCCTGGCCACCCTGGACGCCAGCGCCGAGCAGATCCGCGCCGCCCTGGCCGAGGACCCGAGCCGTCCCCAGTTGCTCGACCACCTGCGTCGGACCTACGCCCGCCGCCTGTCCCTGACCCAACGCGCCCTGGTCGGCTGACCCCGGCCCGCGCCCTTCCCCGACCCATTCATATAGATATGTATCCCAGGAGCCCCGCCATGACCCGTCGCCTGCTGCTGCCGGCCCTGCTGCTCGCCACCGCCCCGGCGCTGGCCGGCACCCCCATCAACCAGACCCGCCCGCTGTCGGCCGACGGCCAGGTGAGCATCGAGAACCTCAAGGGCGAGATCCGGGTCACCACCTGGGACCGGCCGGAGGTCCGCATCACCGGCAGCCTCGGCGACGGGGTGGAGAAGCTGGAGGTGGAGGGCAGCGCCGGCGCCCTGCGCATCGTCGTGCGCTACCCCGACAACCGGGGTGGCTGGTTCAACTGGGGCGGGGGCCAGTCCGGCCCGACGGTGCTGGACGTGGTGGTG
>JAYRTA010000094.1:0-6795 GCA_041919875.1 Arenimonas sp. | reverse complement strand
CCTGCTGCCGGAGATTTCGCTGATCGTGCAGCGCCGCCTCGGGGCGCGCTGGACCTTCTACGGCCGCGTGGGCCACACCCGCCTGCCCGGTGCCATCGCCGACAGCCCGATCGTGGCCGGCGACACCAGCACCAGCGTGATGCTGGGCCTGGGCTACTCGCCGCGCGAGGACTGAGCGCGCCTCAGTCCAGCGCCTCGGGCGCGATCCCGAGCGCGGTGGCGTCCGCCGCCGCCAGCAGCGCCGCGTCCTGCGCCACCGCCGGCAATTCGTGCACGAAGAACCAGCGGCAGGCGCCCAGCAGGCCCTGCACGAAGGCATCCTCCGCCGCGGCCCCGCGGCGCAGCGCCGCCCGCGCCATCCGCAGCCAGGTCCAGGCCACCGCCACGTGGCCCAGCAAGGTGAGGTAACGCGGCGCGTTCGCCAGCGCCGCGCGCGCCTGCGGGCCGGCCAGGTGGCGGGCCAGGGTGCCGGTGGTGTCGGCAAGCAGGGCGGCGTGGCGGCGCAACGACGCCGCGTGCTCGCGCAAGGCCGGCAGCCCGCTGCAGTCGGCGGCCGTGGCCTCGATCTGCGCGAGCAGATCGCGCAGGGCCGCGCCCTCGGCGGCGAACACCTTGCGGCCCAGCAGGTCCAGCGCCTGGATGCCGTTGGTGCCTTCGTGGATCGGGTTGAGCCGGTTGTCGCGCCAGAACTGCTCCACCGGATAGTCGCGCGTATAGCCGTAGCCGCCGAGGACCTGGATCGCGAGATCGTTGGCGCGCGTGCACCATTCCGCCGGCCAGGCCTTCACCACCGGGGTGAGCAGGTCGAGCAGGCGCGCGGCGGCGGCGCGCCGCGCCGGATCGGTCTGCTGCGCCTGTTCGTCGACCAGGCCGGCGGCGAACAGGGCCAGGCCCAGCGCGCCTTCGGTCCAGGCCTTCTGCTGCAGCAGCATGCGGCGCACGTCGGCATGTTCGATGATCGGCACCGGCGGCGCGGCCGGGTCGCGCGCGTCCGGCGGCCGGCCCTGGCGGCGCTCGCGGGCGTAGGCCGCCGAGTAGCGGAAGCCGGCGTGGCCCAGGGCGATCGCGCCCACGCCCACGCCGATGCGTGCCTCGTTCATCAGGTGGAACATCTGCGCCAGGCCCTGGTGCGGCTGGCCGACGAGCTCGGCGAAACAGTCGCCCTGCTCGCCGAACTTCAGGAAGGTGTTGACGATGCCGCGCTGGCCAAGCTTGTGGTTGAGGCCGGCGCAGCGAACGTCGTTGCGCGCAACCGGGCGGCCCTCGGCGTCCACGCGATGCTTGGGCACGACGAACAGGCTGATGCCGCGCACGCCCGGCGGCGCATCCGGCAGGCGGGCAAGCACCATGTGCACGATGTTGGCCGCCAGGGCGTGCTCGCCGCCGCTGATCCACATCTTGGCGCCGGTGAGGCGGTAGTGGCCATCGGCGTGCGGCTCGGCGCGGGTGCTGATGTCGCCCAGCGACGAACCGGCCTGCGGCTCGCTCAGGCACATCGTGCCCAGGGCCCGGCCCTCGAGGATCGGCGTGCGGTAACGCGCCTGCTGCGCCGGCGTGGCGTGCGCCTGCAGCAGGTTGGCCACGCCGCGCGCCAGCAGGGCATAGCCAGTGGTGGACACGTTCGCGCCGCAGAACAGGGCATCGCAGGCCAGGGCCAGGGTGTAGGGCAGCTGCAGGCCGCCTTCGCCCTCGTCGGCCAGCAGGCGCGGGAAGCCGGCGTCGGCGTAGGCGTCCAGCGCGGCCTGCACCGGCGCCGGCAGCTGCACCTCGCCGTCCACCAGCCGCGGCTCCGGCCACTCCGGGTCGCGGGCGTGGTTGGCGAAGCGGGCCAGGGCCAACTGGCGCGCGGCCTCGAGCACGGCGTCGAAGCTTTCGCGCGAGTGCGCGGCGAAACGCGGATGGCGCGTCAGGGTCCCGGCGTCCTGCACCTCGTACAGGAGGAAGTCGAGCAGCGCGCGCGGGACCAGGCCGTCGTTCACGCCGCCGCCCGGGCGCGGAGCGCGGCCAGGGCCGCCGGGATGCCGGCGGCGTCGGCGACGGTTTCCATGCGCGCGGCGTCGGCCGGCCCCAGGCCATGCTCGAGCTCGTGCGCCCAGGTGACGTGGTAGGGCATGTGCACGCCCCAGCCGCCCAGGCGCAGCACCGGTTCGATGTCCGACCGCAGCGAGTTGCCGACCATCGCGAACTCGCCCGCCTGCACGCCGAACTCCGAGAGCACGCGTGCGTAGGCGGCCGGATCCTTTTCCGAGACGATCTCGATCCGCTGGAACAGGTCGGCCAGGCCCGAGGCGCGCACCTTGTGCTCCTGGTGGAAGAGGTCGCCCTTGGTGACCAGCACCACCGGCAGCTCGCGCGCCACCTCGGCCACCGCGGCGCGGATGCCGTCGATCAGGTCCACCGGGTGCGCCATCACCGCCTTGCCCAGGCCGACGATGCGGTGCAGGTCGGCGGCGCTGATGCGCTCGCCGGTCACCGCCACCGCGGCTTCGATCATCGACAGCGTCATGCCCTTGGCACCGTAGCCGAACAGGCCGATGTTGGCGCGCTCGATCGCCAGCAGGCGCTCGTGCAGGCGCGCGTCGGCCAGGTCGACGTAGTTGCCGACGATGGCCTCGAACTGCACCTGCGCCTGCCGGTAGTAGCCTTCGCTGTGCCAGAGCGTGTCGTCGCCGTCGAACCCCACCAACCGGATCATGTCAGCGCCCCAGCAGCTCCGCCGAGGGCTGGGTGCCGCCGATCACGACGGTGTCGATGCGCATGCGGTAGGCGGCGTCGTAGCCGCGGCCGAACAGTTCGTCGCTGGCCTCGGCCACCTGCGGCCCCAGGCCGTCGGCCATCCAGTGCCGGCCGCAGGCCTGGCCGAAGGCGGTGGATCGCTCGAGACGGTGCGGGCCCAGGCCCGGGCCGGTGATGCGCTGCGGCGCCGGACCGCTGGCGAAGACGGCGACGATCTGGGTCTCCTGCGAGGGGCGCACCGACCAGGCGGTGGCGTCGGACGCGGTCAGCAGCAGGGACACCGGCCCCGGCACCAGCACCTCGACCCGCCGGATGGTTTCGCGCCCGGGCTCGGTGTCGGGCAGCGGCGCCCCGGCGTCCACCACGAACACCTTGCCCGGCACCGGGATCGAGAGGCCCTGGAACCGGCAGTCGCGCCAGTCCACGGCGTCGGGGTCCCGGGCGGGCGCAGGGGCCTCGGCCGTGGTCGCTTCGGGGGCGGGCGGCGGGTCGCCGCCGCAGGCGCCCAGGGCGAGCATCACGGGCAACAGGACCAGGGAACGACGCGGCATGCGGGGGCTCCGGCAACAGGAAGGCGCCAGCATAGCCGGCTCCGCCGGCCGCATCAGCCCCGCGGCGCGGCGCCCGTCGGCCGGATCACGCCGGCGGGCCGGACGAAGCGGCGCTCAGGTCTCGGCCTGCGGTGCGTCGGGGTCGCGGCACTGTTCGACCACCCATTCCTTGAGCACCGCCTTCTGCCGCTCCGTAAGCTGCAGGCGCGGGAAGGCCAGGGCCTGGTCGTTGAATTCATGCGCCAGGCGGCAGTCGCTCTTGCGGCGCAGGGGTTCCTGCGGGGCCGCACGCGCCGCCTCGGCCCGGCGCACCTCGTCCGCCTGCCGTTCCAGCTCCGCCAGGCGCGCCTGGTTCGCGGCGCGCTCGGCCTCGGCGCGGGCCAGTTCGGCACGCGCGGCCAGGTCCTCGGGCGAGGGCTCGGGCTCGCGCACCACCTCGCGCTTCCAGACCTGGGTGCTGCCCTTCGGGCAAGGCTCGGACTGGATCGCCACCCCGCCCTTCTCGTCGGTGCACTTGTAAAGTTCCTCGGCCAGGCTCGGCGCCGTGGCGACGCTGAGCGCGCCGGCGAGAGGCCAGGCCAGCACAATCGGAGGAAGGCGCATGGGGAGTCTCCGGGGACGACGCCCCGACTGTACTCCCGCGCGCGCCTCACCGGCAGGCCCGGTGGATCGCGTCGCCGAGCCGCCGTAGTTCGGCGAAGCGGATTTCGGACAGTGGCCTCTGCCGGTAGCGCGCATCGGCCTCGCGCGCGCTCCGGCAGGCCGCCTGGCCGGCATCGCGCCGCGTGGGCGGAAGCACCCGGCTGCCGCCGGCCCCCACCACGCGCATCGGGCGCGCAGGCGTGGCCGGCGGCGCGGGTGCCGGCCGCGCCGGTTCCGGCGGCACCGGACGCGACCAGGCCTGCGCCTGGCCCGGCCCGCAGGGCAGGGACTGGTAGCTGGCGACGCCCTGCGCGTCGACGCACTTGTGCAGCACGGCCGCGCCGGCCGGCGTCGCGGCGAGGGCGAGGATCAGCAGGATCGGTGCCATGGCCAGGGTCCTGGGAAAGGGATCCCAGCCTCGCGCAGGCGCCGGGGCGGACACCGCCGGCGAAACCCCTGCCGCCGCGTCATCCCTTGCCCCGCCGTGCCGGGGAAAACGGATACTGGCGCCCCGTCCCCGGAGCCCTGCCATGCCCCTGCGCCGCGTCGGCATCCTGTTGTTCGACCAGGTCGAGGTGCTCGATTTCGCCGGCCCCTTCGAAGTCTTCGCCGTGACCGGCGAACTCGCCGGCGGCGACCACTTCGCCACCACCCTGGTGGCCGCGCAGTCGCGCGAACACGTGGCGGTGAACGGCCTGCGCGTGCTGCCCAACGAGACCTTCGCCGATGGCCATCGCTACGATGTGCTGGTGGTGCCCGGCGGCGTGGGCACGCGCGCGTTGCTGCACGACGTCGGAGTCATGGCCTGGCTGGACGCGCAGGCGCGCCAGGCCGAGGTGGTGATGTCGGTCTGCAGCGGCGCCCGCCTGCTGGCCGCCGCCGGCCTGCTGCGCGGCCGTCGCGCCACGACCCACCACGAGGTGATGGACGACGTCGCCGCGCTCGACCCGAGCATCCGGCTCGAACCCGGCGCGCGCTTCGTGGACGAAGGCCCGGTGGTGAGCTGCGCCGGCATTTCCGCCGGCATCGACGGCAGCCTGCACCTGGTGCGTCGCCTCGCCGGCGCCGACGTGGCCGCCCGGACCGTGCGCTACATGGAATACCGCGAAACCTGAGCCGCGGGCTCAGTCATCGTCGCGCAGCGGGGTGCTGTCGAGCAGCAGGTCCTCGTCGTCGTCGTCCAGGGCCACGGAGGCGAAGTCGCCGTCGTCGTCGCCGTCGTCGATCTCGTCCGTGCCCGACTCCAGGTGCCGGACCAGGGCCCGCGCGGCCTCGGCCTCCTCGTCGTCCACCAGCACTTCGACGTGGCCGGCGGCGTCCGGCGCGGACATGCGCGCGTTGATCTGCGCGTCTTCGAGCAGGTCCAGGACCAGCTGCGCGTCGAGGCTGCTGGCGGCTTGGTAGATAGGCGTCATGGCACTCCCTGTTGGGCCCGGCCGATGGCGGCGGGCATCCGATTCCCCGCGGACGATTGGGCGACGGGAACGGCCGTGAAACTGTGAACTGGTTCACAGTTTCCGGCGGTTTCCGGCAGGAGGCGTGGGCGGACGGACGAACGGGCGCCGGACCGGCCGGCGCCCTGCTCCGCCGGCTCAGTAGAAGCCGGCGAGGTTGAGGAAGAAGCCCTTGTGGTCGTACTCGAGATCGGTCAGGTCGTCGCTGAAGTCGGTGAAGTTGTAGCCGATGCCGACCTTGAAGTTCTCGCCGATCTGCCGGTCCACGCCGAGCAGGCCGCCGCGGCGCACGCCGCCATCAACGACATCGAGCTGGCGCAGTTCCGCCAGCGCATCCCAGTCGCCGGGCAGGTGGTAGCGCACCTGCACCGCCAGGAAATCGGCGCGGCTGTCGAGCCAGGGGCCGACGCCGCGGTCGAGCCGGTACTCGCCCCAGCGGCTGGCCAGCTTGGGCGCCACGCTCCAGTGGTCGCCGAACTCGAACACGCCCTCGACCGCCAGGATGCGCGAGCGCTGGTCGTACTGCGAGCCGCCGTCCTGGCCCAGGGAGGCGCGGTCGTACAGGTAGGTGTACTTGGCGAACAGCGCGCGGTCGGTGCGGTCGTGCGGGCGCCAGGCGACGCCGACGTTGCTTTCGACCAGGCGGGCGTCGGCCGCCGCGTTCAGGCGGTCGTTCGTATCGGCCCAGTTGATGCGGCCGGCGAAGCGCCAGTCCTCGTTCAGGCGCAGCATCAGCCGGTGGGTGGTGACCCACTGCTCGCGCTGCTCGGCGCCCTGGTCCTCGCGGTACTCGAGCTTGCTGGCCCACTGCAGGTCGGCATTGGTGCGGCCGCCGCTGAAGCTGTAGGCGCGGCGTTCGACCAGGCCGGCGGCGGTGGCGAGTTCACCGTCCATCACCGTGAAGCCCAGCTGCCAGCCGGCGGCCGGGAACAGGTCCATGCCGACGGTGTGGCTGGTGCCGGTGCCGCCATCGGCGCCGCGCAGCGATTGGCTTTCGTTGAAGACGTTGACGCGGTTGGACGCGCGCCAGCGCTGGCCGAGGGTCCAGCCGTTGGTGAGCCGGCGATCGAACTCGCTGGCCACGCGCGAGGCGCTGGTATCGGTGCTCCAGGTGTAGGCGCCATACACCGTGTGGTCGGTGCTCAGGCCGTACTCGGCATTGACCTGGGCCGATTCGCCGCGGGTGCCGCTGCCCAGTTCCAGGCCCAGGCTCGACCGCTCGCCGAAGCCGTAGCGGGCGCCGGCGACCACGCGGTCGTTGTCGGCGTAGCCGCCCTGTTCGTCCAGGCTGGCCTGGGCGATGCCGTACAGCTCCAGGCGCTGGGTGGCCTGGCGGCGGTAGCTCACCGCGGCCAGCAGGGCCTGCTGGTCCAGCGTGCTGTCGCGCTCGTGCACCCGGCGCAGCTCGAAGC
>JAYRTA010000093.1:2545-6801 GCA_041919875.1 Arenimonas sp. | reverse complement strand
CATGCCCAGGATGCGCTCGCGCAATTCCTGCTGGAAGCCGCTCATGACCGCGATGGTGGTGATCAGGGCCACGACGCCCAGGATGATGCCCAGCACCGAGGCCAGCGAGAGGAAGGAGATGAAGCCGTTGCGGCGTTTGGCGCGCAGGTAGCGCAGGCCGATGGCGAGGGTCAGGGGCTGGAACATGGGCGCCTAGGGTGCCACGAGCGGATGCGGGGCGGTGGAGGCGTTGGCGCCCCGCGCCAGCTGGAGTTCACGCAGGGCGCCCGGGTGGAGGGTGTCCGGCCCCCACGCCAGCCAATGGGTGCGGCCCCGTGCGTCGCGACCCTGCAGCCAGGCGAAGCGGCCCCTCACCTGCCAACGATGGGCAGACAGCGCGACCGGCGCGACGCCGTCCTGGGCCAGCCACGCCCGGCCGGCCGAGAGCAGGAGCCGCCGCGGCGCCCGGCGCCGTTCCCGCCAGGCCAGGCGCAGGCCCTCGGCCAGCGCGAGTGCCGCGACCAGGGGCGACGCGGGCGCCGGCATTGCGCTGGAAAGCACGGCGATCGCCGCCAGGGCGCCGATCAGCGCCAGGCCGGCCACGAGCCAGGCCGAGGGGCGCCACTCAATGCGGCAGGTCGAGGATGCGCTGGACGAGGCCATCGAGTTCCGTCTCCGGCGCGGTTTCGCGCCCCATGAACCATCGCCAGAGCCTATCGTCCTCGGTGTCGAGCAACCTGAGGAAAACCGCCCGTTCGCCTTCGTCCGCCGCCGGCCAGCGGACGTCGAGGTATCGCAGCATCAGCTGGTCGAGCTCGCGCATGCCGCGCCGGCAGCGCCAGCGCAGGCGCCGAAGCTCGGCCGCATCCTCCTGCACCGCGGCGGCCTCAGGCGCCGCGCCGCTGCAGCATCAGCTTCTTGATCTCGCCGATGGCCCGCGCCGGGTTGAGGCCCTTGGGGCAGGTCCGGGCGCAGTTCATGATGGTGTGGCAGCGGTAGAGCTTGAAGGGGTCCTCGAGATCGTCCAGGCGCGCCCCGGTGTCCTCGTCGCGCGAGTCGATGATCCAGCGGTAGGCCTGCAGCAGGATCGCCGGCCCCAGGTAGCGGTCGCCGTTCCACCAGTAGCTCGGGCAGCTGGTCGAGCAGCAGGCGCAGAGGATGCACTCGTACAGGCCGTCGAGCTTGGCGCGGTCTTCCTTCGACTGCAGGCGCTCCTTGGCCGGCGCCGCGCTCTGGGTGCGCAGCCAGGGCTTGATCGAGGCGTACTGGGCGTAGAAGTGGCTCAGGTCGGGGACCAGGTCCTTGATCACCGGCATGTGCGGCAGCGGATAGACCGGCACTTCCTTCTTGCCGCACTCGTCGATGGCCTTGGTGCAGGCCAGCGTATTGGTGCCGTCGATGTTCATCGCGCAGGAGCCGCAGATGCCCTCGCGGCAGGAGCGGCGGAAGGTGAGCGTGGGGTCGATCTCGTTCTTGATCTTGATCAGCGCGTCCAGGACCATCGGGCCGCACGCGTCCATGTCGACTTCATAGGTGTCGGTCCGCGGGTTGGCGCTGTCGTCGGGATTCCAGCGGTAGACCTTGAAGGTGCGCACGTTCTTCGCGCCCTTGGCGGCGAAGTGCTGGCCCTGGGTGACCTTGGAATTCTTCGGGAGGGTGAACTCAGCCATGTTCTCGATTCCGGGTTCGCGGGAGGGCCCGGTGGCCCTCCTGCAGGGTCAGTAGGTGCGCGCCTTCGGCGGCACGGGCTCGACATCCTTGCTCAGCGTGTACATGTGCACCGGGCGGTAATCGATGTGGGTCTTGCCCTGCCCGTCCACCCAGCACAGGGTGTGCTTGTGCCAGTTCACGTCGTCGCGCTCGGTGTAGTCCTCGCGGGCGTGGGCGCCGCGCGATTCCTTGCGGTTTTCCGCCGACACCATGGTGGCCACGGCCTGGCCGAGCAGGTTCTGCAGCTCCAGGGTCTCGATCAGGTCGGAGTTCCAGACCAGCGAGCGGTCGGACACGCGCACGTCGGCGAAGCTGGCGTGCACGTCGGCGATCTTGCGCACGCCTTCCTGCAGCGTTTCGCCGGTGCGGAACACCGCGGCGTTGTTCTGCATCACCTGCTGCATGCTGGCGCGGATCTCCGCCGTCGGCGTGCCGCCGCTGGCGTTGCGCAGGGTGTCGAGGTTGGCCAGCGCCTTGTCCACCGAGGGCGTCGGCACGGCCGGCTGGGCGGCGCCCGGCTTGATCGTCTCGGCGCAGCGGTTGGCGACGGCGCGGCCGAACACCACCAGGTCGAGCAGCGAGTTCGATCCCAGGCGGTTGGCGCCGTGCACCGAGACGCAGGCCGCTTCGCCGATGGCGTACAGGCCCGGGACGACGGTGTCGGGGTTGCCGTTCTTCAGCGTGACCACTTCGCCGTGGTAGTTGGTCTGCAGGCCGCCCATGTTGTAGTGCACGGTCGGCAGCACCGGGATCGGCTGCTTGGTGACGTCGACGCCGGCGAAGATCTTGGCGGTCTCGGCGATGCCCGGCAGCTTCTCGTGGATGTCGGCCGGGTTGAGGTGGGTCAGGTCGAGGTGGATGTGGTCGCCCTTGGGCCCCACGCCGCGGCCTTCCCGAATCTCGATGGTCATCGAGCGGCTGACCACGTCGCGCGAGGCCAGGTCCTTGGCGTTGGGGGCGTAGCGCTCCATGAAGCGTTCGCCCTTGTTGTTGCGCAGGATGCCGCCTTCGCCGCGCACGCCCTCGGTGATCAGGCAGCCGGCGCCGTAGATGCCGGTCGGGTGGAACTGCACGAACTCCATGTCCTGCAGCGGCAGGCCGGCGCGCAGGGCCATGCCGCCGCCGTCGCCGGTGCAGGTGTGGGCCGAGGTGGCGCTGAAGTAGGCGCGGCCGTAGCCGCCGGTCGCCAGCACGGTGCCCTGGGCGCGGAACAGGTGCAGCTCGCCGCTGGCCATGTCCAGCGCCAGCACGCCGCGGCAGGCGCCTTCGGAATCCATGATCAGGTCGAGCGCGAAGTACTCGATGAAGAACTCGGCCGAGTGCGCCAGCGACTGCTGGTACAGGGTGTGCAGGATGGCGTGGCCGGTGCGGTCGGCGGCGGCGCAGGTGCGCTGGGCGGTGCCCTTGCCGTAGTGCGTGGTCATGCCGCCGAAGGGGCGCTGGTAGATGCGGCCGTCCTCGGTGCGCGAGAACGGCACGCCCTGGTGCTCGAGCTCGATGATGGCCGGGATCGCCTCGCGGCACATGTATTCGATCGCGTCCTGGTCGCCCAGCCAGTCCGAGCCCTTGATGGTGTCGTAGAAGTGGAAGCGCCAGTCGTCCTCGCCCATGTTGCCCAGCGCGGCCGAGATGCCGCCCTGCGCCGCTACGGTGTGCGAGCGGGTCGGGAAGACCTTGCTGATGCAGGCGGTCTTGAGGCCCTTCTGGGCCAGGCCGAAGGTGGCGCGCAGGCCGGCGCCGCCGGCCCCGACGACGACCATGTCGTAGGTGTGTTCGTGGATCTTGTACGCGGACGTCATGGCGGGTCTCAGGCAGTGAAGGCGATGCGACCGATCGCCAGCAGGGCGGCGATGGCCGCCAGCACGTAGGTGAACTTGATCAGCACCTGCAGGACGAGCTCGAGGCTGCCGTGCACGTAGTCCTCGACCACCACCTGCAGGCCCAGGCGCGCATGCCAGAACACGCACAGCACGAAGGCGCTCAGCAGGGTGGCGTTGACCGGGCGGGCGATGGCGGCCTGCACCAGGGCCGCGTCGGCGCCGAACTGGCGCACCGCGAAAATGACGAACCAGGGCGTGAGCAGGGCCAGCGCGACCGCCGTCAGGCGCTGGGCCCACCAGTGGCCGACGCCATCCTTGGCCGAGCCCAGCCCCTTGGCCCGGGCCAGGGGATGCCGCAGGCCGCTCATGCCACACCCCCGAGCGCGAACCACCACAGGCCGGCGGTGATCAGCACGGCCAGGGCGATCACGGTGTAGCCGCTGGCATAAACCGTCGGCAGGTCGTAGCCCCGGCCGGCATCCCAGACCAGGTGCCGCAGCCCGTTGAGGAAGTGGTAGACCAGGGCGGCCGAGTACAGGAACAACGCCGCCTTGCCCAGCGGCGAAGACGCGCAGGCCAGGAAGGCCGCATGCGTCTCGCCCCCCGCCGCCACCGCCGCCAGCCACCAGACCAGCGCCAGCGACCCCAGCGCCAGCACCACGCCGCTGCCGCGGTGGGCGATGGACATCATCGAGGTCAGCTGCGGCCGGTAGTAGGGGCCGATCATGAAGGGAGACAGGGGGCGTT
>JAYRTA010000093.1:0-2535 GCA_041919875.1 Arenimonas sp. | reverse complement strand
GCCATGGGCTGCGCTCGTTCGAAGGTTCGTGGGAAGGATGGGCGACGCGCCGTGGACGGGGCGTCAGAAATCGATGCAGCGGCCGTTCTTCTCCCAGTCGCCGTAGCGGGTGGGTTCCGGCCCGTCCCGCCCCCCGATTTCCACCGCCGGGCTGGCGTCCGGTGCCGGGGGCGGCCCGGGCAGGGGTTCGGGAGAGGGCGCGGTTTGGCCTATGATTCGCGGCTGATTCGCCATGCCGCAATGTTAAGTCGCGCCCCCATGCCGTTCAAGGAAAACCTGCCCGCCTCGCCCTGCCCCGCCCTCGGCGGCATGGGTCTGCTGTCCCTGCACGGGCCCGACGCGGTCGTGTTCGCGCACTCGCAGTTCATGAGCGACGTGGCGGCCCTCGCACCGGGCCGCTGGCACTGGAGCGGCTGGCTGACGCCCAAGGGCCGCCTGATCGCGCTGTTCGCCCTGCTGCGCCTGGGCGAGGACCGGCTCGTCCTGCTGTCGCCGGACGTGCCGGTCGACGGCCTCGCGAGCGCCCTGGGGCGCTTCGTGTTCCGCCGCAAGGTGGCGATCACCGCCCTGGACGCCTTCGTTCCCGCCGCCGGCCGGCCGGCCGGACGGGCGGACCCGGAGGCATCGGACGCCATCGCCGGCGATGCGGAGGGTGGCTGGGTGCTCGACGCCGGCAGCGACGCGCACCCGCGCACGCTGTCCCTGCTGCCGCGCGCGCATCCGGCACTGGCGCCGGCCGATCCCGCCGTGGATGCCGGCTGGCGGGCGGGCGACATCGCTTTCGGCCTGCCCCGCCTGGGCCCCGGCCAGGCCGAGGCCTGGACGCCGCAAATGCTCTCGCTTGATCGCCTGGCCGCCTTCAGCGTCCGCAAGGGCTGCTATCCGGGCCAGGAAATCGTCGCGCGCACGCATTTCCTCGGCCAGGCCAAGCGTGGCCTGGTCCGGCTGCGCGGGGAGGGCCTGGCGGCGGGCCAGGCGATCGAAGGCACGGGCGGGGCGGCAGGCACCCTGGTCAGCGCGACCTGCGACGGACACGAAGCCCTGGCCGTCGCGCCCACCGACCCGGCGATCGCCTGGCGGTTCGAAGGCCGGGACCTGGCCCGCCAGCCGCTCGAAGACGGACTCCGGCGCCCGCGCTGAGACCTGCATCACGATTGGCGTCCCTGCACCAGACCTGCTATATCGGCCCGCAGGGAGGAGTCCACCATGAAGCGTCTTGCCGGCCTGACGGCCACGATCCTGTTGCTCACGGGTGCCTCGGCGTCCGCCGCCGAATTCACCCTCACCGTCGAACCCAACTACCCGCCCGACCAGGCCGAACAGGTCTACCGCCCGCTGCTCGATTACCTCGCGGCGAGCACGGGCCACACCTTCAAGCTGCGCACCGCGGGCAACTACCACGTGTACTGGCGCGACCTGCGCGCCGGCACGCGCACCGACTTCGCGTTCGAGGACCCGCACTTCACCGATTTCCGCGCCAACCGCCTGGGTTTCACGCCCCTGGTGCGCGTGGCCGAGAGCGCCCGCTACTCCCTGCTCGCCGACGGCTCGGTGGAAGGCACGGGGCCGACCGCGCTGATCGGCTACCGGGTGGTCAGCATGCCCTCGCCCAGCCTGGGCAACCTGGTGCTGGCCGAGCTCTACCGCAACCCGATCGCCCAGCCGGACATCCTCTCCGAGGCCACCACCTGGAAGGACGGCGTGGACATGATCTTCGCCGGCGAAGCGGCCGGCGCGATGGTGCCCAACTACATCGCCCAGCTGTACCCGAACCTGGTGACGGTGGTCGAATCGCGCGAGTTCACCGGCCGCGCGCTCAGCGCCGCCGGCAACGTGCCCCAGGACGTGCGCAAGGCGGTGGCCGAGGCCATGCTCAAGCTGCACGAGGACGAGGCGCAGTACGAAGTGCTGGTCGAGCTGGGCGCGACCCAGTTCGTCGCCACCAATGCCGCCGAGTACGCCGGGGCCGAGCGCCTGTTGCGCGGCGTGTACGGCTACAAGCCGCTGCCCGAACGGGCACCGGCCGAGGCGGAAGAAGAGGCGGCCGAAGGCGAGGAAGAAACCGTCCAGGGCATCGAGGTGCGCGCCGGCGGCAACTGAGCCCCGCGGTCCCTCGCTTCAAGGAAGGGCGGGCCCGCGGGTCCGCCCTTTTTCGTCCGGCTCAGTCGGTTTCGAACTGGATCAGCAGTTCGGTGTTGAGGCCGATGGCCTGGCCCAGGCTGATCGTCCCGGACTTGCGCAGGTGCAGTTCCTCGCGATGCAGCTTGATTTCCTCGCCCTCGCCGAGGCGCACGTAGCTGCCGTTGGTGGAGCGGTCGGTGAGCGAGAAGTGGCCGCGCTTGTATTCGATCTGCGCGTGCGTGCGGCTGACCCAGTCGGCCTCCACCACCAGGTGGTTGCCGGGCTCACGGCCCATCATGAAGGTGTCGGAGTGGGCATCGAGCACCAACTCCTGGCCCCGGTGGCGCAGCACCAGGCGCGCGCGGGCGGCCTCGGCCTCTTCCAGCGCGGCGCGGATCGAGCCTTGCACCATGG
>JAYRTA010000092.1:0-6836 GCA_041919875.1 Arenimonas sp. | reverse complement strand
GCCGTGATGCTCGGCGCCGGCCTGCTGGCCCGCAAGGCCGTGGCCAGGGGCCTGAAGGCCGCGCCGTGGGTGAAGACCTCGCTCGGCCCGGGCTCGCTGGTCGTCACCGACTACCTCAAGAAGGCCGGCGTGCTCGAGGACCTCGAGAAGCTCGGCTTCTACGTCGTCGGCTACGGCTGCACCACCTGCATCGGCAACTCCGGCCCGCTGCCCGAAGCCGTGTCCAAGGGCATCGCCGAGAACGACCTGGTCGTGACCTCGGTGCTGTCGGGCAACCGCAACTTCGAAGGCCGCGTGCACGCCGAAGTGAAGATGAACTACCTGGCCTCGCCGCCGCTGGTGGTCGCCTACGCCATCGCCGGCACCGTGGACATCGACCTCTCGAGCGAGCCGATCGGCCACGACCCGGCCGGCAACGCCGTCTACCTCAAGGACATCTGGCCCTCGAACCAGGAGATCGGCGACTTCATCGCCCGCACCATCGGGCCGGAGATGTTCAAGCACAACTACGCCAACGTCTTCGCCGGCGACACCCGCTGGAACCAGATCGCCTCGCCCGACGGCGCCAAGTTCGCCTGGGACGATGCCTCGACCTACATCAAGAACCCGCCCTACTTCGACGGCATGCAGATGTCGGTCGGCTCGATCGCCGACATCGCCGGTGCGCGCGTGATGGGCATCTTCGGCGACTCGATCACCACCGACCACATCAGCCCGGCCGGCAACATCAAGGCCAGCTCGCCGGCGGGCAAGTTCCTGCAGGCGCGCGGCGTGCAGCCGGCCGACTTCAACAGCTACGGCTCGCGCCGCGGCAACGACGACGTGATGGTGCGCGGCACCTTCGCCAACATCCGCATCAAGAACCTGATGCTGGGCGGCGAGGAAGGCGGCAACACCCTGCACTTCCCCTCGGGCGACAAGCTGGCGATCTATGACGCCTGCATGCGCTACAAGGCCGAGGGCGTGCCGCTGGTGGTGTTCGCCGGCAAGGAATACGGCACCGGCTCGAGCCGCGACTGGGCGGCCAAGGGCACCAACCTGCTGGGAGTGAAGGCCGTGGTCGCCGAGAGCTTCGAGCGCATCCACCGCTCGAACCTGGTCGGCATGGGCGTGCTGCCCTGCCAGTTCCTCGAAGGCCAGAACGCGCAGTCGCTGGGCCTGAAGGGCGACGAGGTGGTCTCGATCGCCGGCCTGCAGGACGGCGCCGCCAAGGAAGCGACCGTCGTGGCCCGCCGCCCGGACGGCACCGAGCTGCGCTTCCAGGTCAAGGTGCTGCTGCTGACGCCCAAGGAAGTGGAGTACTTCCGCCACGGCGGCATCCTGCACTACGTGCTGCGCCAGCTGGCCTCGCGCCGCGCCGCCTGAGGCCGGCGCCTGGCCTGCGGCACCCGGAAAAGGCGGCCCTGGGCCGCCTTTCTCCTTTCCGGCGACCCCGCGGGGTCCGGTGGTCGCACCGCCCGCCCTAGAGCACCGGCTCCCAGCTCGCCGAGATCAGGCGCCAGTCGCCGTCCTGCATGCGCCAGGCGGTCCTGACCTGGTAGGCCTGGGCCGTGTCCGCGAACAGGCGCCCCTGCCCGCCCCGGACGGCCGCGCTGAAGCTCGCCTGGGCGTGGCCTTCCTGCAGCTCGATGCTGATCGGGCCCAGCACCACCCCCACGTCCTGGTGCTGCAGCCAGAGCACCGCCAGGTAGCGGCGGAATCGCTCCCGGTCCATGCCGCCGGGGCCATCGAAGTCCTCGGCCAGCACCTCGGCGATCGCCGCGGCATCGCGGGCCTCGGCCGCCGCCTCCATGCCGGCGATCGTTTCGCGCAGGGCCTGCTCGGGCGGCGTGCGCGTACACGCCGTCGCCAGGACCAGCAGCAGGGCCAGGCACGCGGCCTTCACGGCGGCCCACACTGCCTTGCCTGCCTGGGGGGGCTGTGGTCCAATCGAGTGAATACTCGAATTCCGGACGCCGGCGTATGCACCGGGGTCCGGGGACACGATCATCGTCGAAAAGGGGTTGGGCATGGGTTCTGAGCATCCTTGGCTGGCTAGCTATCCGCAGGGTATCC
The DNA here is from genome assembly GCA_041919875.1 of Arenimonas sp. Taxonomy (GTDB): domain Bacteria; phylum Pseudomonadota; class Gammaproteobacteria; order Xanthomonadales; family Xanthomonadaceae; genus Arenimonas. Next base: position 4,781 of record JAYRTA010000092.1, on the reverse strand, counting down.
CGGCGGACGTGGATGTCGACAAGTACCCGTCCATCGTCTCGGTGCTGGAGGAAACCTGCCGCCAGTACGCGGACCGCCCGGCCTTCGCCAATTTCGGCAAGCAGCTCACCTATGCCGAGGTGGATGCGCTCTCCACCCGCTTCGCCAACTACCTGCTGCACGAGCTCAAGCTCAAGAAGGGCGACCGCGTCGCCCTGATGATGCCCAACATCCTGCAGTACCCGGTCGCCATCTTCGGCGTGCTCAAGGCCGGCCTGACGGTGGTCAACACCAACCCGATGTACACCGCGCGCGAGCTCAAGCACCAGCTGGTCGACTCCGGCGCCAGCGCGATCGTGGTGCTGGAAAACTTCGCCCACGTCGTGGCCGAGGTGGTGCGGGACACGCCGGTGAAGCAGGTGCTGCTGACGGGCGTGGGCGACATGCTGGGCTTCCCCAAGGGCAGCCTGGTGAACTTCGTGCTCCGGCACGTCAAGAAGCAGGTGCCGCCCTTCGAGCTGCCGGGCGCGATCCGCTTCAACGAGGCGCTCGACCGCGGCAAGGGCCTTGCGCTGCCGGCGATCGACATCCGCGGCCACGACATCGCCTTCCTGCAGTACACGGGCGGCACCACCGGCGTGGCCAAGGGCGCGATGCTCACCCACCGCAACCTGGTGGCGAACATGCAGCAGTCCTCGGTGTGGCTGGGCTCGAACGCCACGCCCGGCAAGGAAGTCATCATCACCGCGCTGCCGCTCTACCACATCTTCGCGCTGACGGCGAACGGCCTGGTGTTCATGAAGTTCGGCGGCCTGAACTACCTGATCACCAACCCGCGCGACATGAAGGGCTTCGTGGCGGAGCTGCGCAAGATCCGCTTCACCGCCATCACCGGCGTCAACACCCTGTTCAATGGCCTCCTGAACACGCCCGGCTTCGACCAGGTGGATTTCTCCAACCTGCACCTCTCCCTCGGCGGCGGCATGGCCGTCCAGCGGGCGGTCGCCGAACGCTGGAAGAAGGTCACCGGCGTCACCCTGGTGGAGGCCTACGGCCTGACCGAGACGTCGCCGGCCGCCTGCATGAACCCCATGGACCTGCCCGACTACAACGGCGCCATCGGCCTGCCCATCCCCTCCACCGAAGCCTGCGTGAAGGACGATGACGGCCGGCAGCTGCCCGTGGGCGAGGTCGGCGAGCTGTGCATCCGCGGCCCGCAGGTGATGGCCGGCTACTGGAACCGCCCCGAGGAAACCGCCAAGGTCATCGACGCCGAAGGCTGGCTGCACACCGGCGACATGGCCAAGATGGACGACAAGGGCTTCTTCTACATCGTCGACCGCAAGAAGGACATGATCCTGGTCTCGGGCTTCAACGTGTACCCGAACGAGGTCGAGGACGTGATCGCGCTGATGCCGGGCGTGCTCGAGGTGGCGGCGGTCGGCGTGCCGGACGAGAAGTCGGGCGAGGCCGTCAAGGTGGTCATCGTGCGCAAGGACCCGGCCCTGACGGCGGAACAGGTCAAGGCCTTCTGCCGCGAGAACCTCACCGGCTACAAGCACCCGAAGGTGGTGGAGTTCCGCACCGAGCTGCCCAAGTCGAACGTGGGCAAGATCCTGCGCCGCGAACTGCGCGACGCGCCCAAGGCCCCGGCCTGATCCCCCGGGCGGCCGCGCCGCCCGGGCGTGACCCATCGCACGTTTCCGACGCCCGGTCCCCGAACCGGGCGTCCGGCGCTGCTTTGTCCATACGCCCAGGTGTAGACTTCCGGCACCCCTTGCGTTCCAAGACCGGACCGTGTAAGGGGGCAGCCCCTTGCCTGGAGAACCGCCATGTCCGTCGTCGAAAGCATCACCCGTGAACCCGCCCTGGCCCTGGTCGAGCACCGTTCGGAGGCCGAAGCCGGCATCGAATGGTGCTTCATGCACCACAACACCCGCGAAGCCTACCGCCCCTGCTTCAGCGAACAGCTGCTGGTGGACCTGCGCGAATGCCAGCGCCAGGTGGCCAACCGCCTGACCAACGACCCGCACGCCCAGCCCAACGAGGTGCGCCACCTGGTGCTGGCGTCCAAGTCCGACGTGTTCAACCTCGGCGGCGACCTGGAGCTGTTCGCGCGCCTGATCCGCACCGGCGACCGCGCCCGCCTGCTGGCCTACGCCCAGCTGTGCGTCTCGGTGGCGTTCCACTTCGCCCGCCTCGCCGACGACCGCGTGCACAGCGTCGCCGTGGTCCAGGGCGATGCGCTCGGCGGCGGCTTCGAGGCGGCGCTGTGCTGCCACACGATCATCGCCGAGGAAGGCACCGGCATGGGCTTCCCGGAAGTCCTGTTCGACCTCTTCCCCGGCATGGGCGCCTATACCTTCCTGTCGCGCCGCGTCACCCCGGCCCAGGCCGAGCGCATGATGCTCGACGGCAACGTCTATTCGGCCGAGGAACTGCACCGGATGGGCGTGGTGGACTTCCTGGTGCCGCGCGGCGAAGGCCTCGCCGCCGCCCGCGAGCTGGTCCGCCGCCGCAAGCGCATGGGCAATGCCCTGCGCTCGATGAACACGGTGCGCATGACCTGCAACCCGGTGAGCCTGGACGAGCTGATGCGCGTCACCGGCACCTGGGTGGACGCGGCGATGCGCCTGGGCGATCGCGGCCTGCAGACGATGGAGCGCCTGGTGCGCGCCCAGAAGCGTCGGGTCGCCGGCGCCACGCCGCTGCGCGAAGCGATCTGACCCCGCGCCACGGGGCCATCCTGCAAGGGGGGTGGCCCCGCTGGCCGGTCAGCCGGACTCGTGGTCCGGCGGCCGGTTGCCTTCCCCTTGCGGCGCCGCGGCGATGCGCGCGACCTCGCGCCTGACCTGCGCCGCCGTGCCCTCGAGCTGGGTCCCCAGCACGCCGACGTAGCGCCGCCATTCCTTGGCGAGCACGGCATCGCTGGCCCGCATCAGTTCGGTGCTGCGCTCGACCAGCACCTGGGCCCCCAGGTTCTCGGAGACGCCCTTGAGCGCATGCGCGGCCTCGCGCAGCGCCTCCCAGCGGCTGCCGGCGGCGGCGCGTTCGGCCTCGGCCAGGCATCGGCTGGCGTCGCGCAGGCACTGTTCGGTGAAGTCGCGCAGGAAGTCCTTGCCCAGGCCCATGCCCGCCAGTTCCTCGAGCACGTCCGTCCGCAGGGCCGGGGCGCGCTCCTTGCGGGCGCTCCCGGCCGATTCGTCCGGTACGCCGCCGGCGATCTCGGCCAGGGTCTCCAGCAACCGGGCGGCCACCACCGGCTTGGTGAGGAAGGTGTAGGCGCCCGCGGCCTCGGCGTCACGCACCGCGTCCACGGTGGCGTCGGCGCTGAGCACGACGATCGGCGTGCGGGCGCTTCCGGCCTGCATCACCCGCGCCTGCTTGATCACCTCCAGCCCGTCCACCCCCGGCATGTGCAGGTCGACGATGGCGGCGTCGAGGCTCTCGGCCTCCAGGCGGTCCAGCGCCTGCTCGCCGTCTTCGGCGAACACCGGCTGGTGCCCGGCGCGTTCGAGCAGGCGCTGGAGGACCAGGCGGTTGGCCGGCTGGTCGTCGGCCACCAGCACGCGCATCGGCCGCACGCGGGCGCGATGGCGCACGAAGGGATCGTCGAAGGCGATGACCTTGCCTTCCTCGTTGCCGCCGCCGGCGACCGGGGCCGGCTCCAGCGCGACCGGGAACTCCAGGTCGACGTAGAAGTGGGTGCCGCCCTCGGGGTTGTCTTCCAGGCCGATCCGGCCCTGCAGCAGCTCGGTGAGCGTCTTGGCGATCGTGGTGCCCAGGCCGGTGCCGCCGAAGCGGCGCGTGGGCCCGCTGTCGACCTGTTCGAAGGCCTTGAAGATGGTGGCCTTGGCCGGATCCGGGATGCCGATGCCGGTATCGCGTACGGAGATGCGCAGGGCGGCCCGCCCGTCCGACTGGCCGCGCAGCTGGAATGCGACCCGCACGCTGCCGGTCTCCGTGAACTTGATGGCGTTGTGCGTGAGGTTGAGCACGATCTGGCCGAGATGGCCGGCATCGCCATGCAGCCGCGCCGGCATCGCCTCGTCCACGTCCACCGTGTACTGGAGGTTCTTGTTGGCCGCCATCGGCTGGAGCATGGTGCGGATGCGGCGCGCAAGCTCGCGGGGCGCGAAATCGGCATCGTGCCGCTTGAGCTTGCCGGCCTCGATGGCCGAGATGTCCAGCACGTCCTCGACCAGCAGCAGCAGGGTCTGGGCCGAGGTCTGGATGACGTCCGCCGCTTCGCGCTGCTCGGGGGAAAGGCGCGTGCTGTTGAGCAGCTCGGCCATGCCGATGATGCCGTTGAGCGGCGAGCGGAACTCGTGGCTCATGTTGGCCAGGAAGCGGCTCTTGGCGGCATTGGCGCGCCGCGCCTCCTCGCCGGCGCGGCGCAGGTCGCGCAGCAGGCTGATCAGGTAACCCGGGATGGCCACCAGGCCCACCAGCAGGCCCCAGGCGATGTAGGGGTTCTCCCGCCAGTACGGCGTGGCCTGGAAGACCGAGCCGAAGGTGAGCACCGCCAGCGCCATGGCGCCGAACAGGTAGCGGGTACCGAAACGCAGGCCGTTGCCGACCGTGACCCAGAGGATGATCACGTACAGGGGCGCGAGCACCTCGCCCTTGATGATCATCATCGCCGCCAGCGTGCCGTAGTCGCCGAGCATGCCGACCACGCGCCGCGCGTGCGAGACGCCCGGCCGCAGGATGATCGCGATCACGATGCCCAGGCCCAGCAGGGTCTCGGCAAGCAGGATCAGCACGCTCAGGCGCAGCTCGCGCCCGACCATCGGCTCGCC
>JAYRTA010000091.1:0-6900 GCA_041919875.1 Arenimonas sp. | reverse complement strand
CCGGCACCGGTGAGCCGGGGCCTGCCTGCAGGTCGAGCACGCGCAGGCGGCCGTCGGCATCGCGCTCCAGGCGCAGGCTCAGGTCGTCCGGTTCGCCCTGCGCGGGCGGGGCGACGCGCAGCCAGGGCACCACGTCGCGGGTTTCGATGTCGTCGCCGGGGGGCGGCCAGGGCGCGAAGGGCACCGGTTCGCCATCGGCGTTGAACGCCGCCAGGTCGCGCAGGTCGGCGCGGGTGACGGCGCCCAGTACCTCGACGTCGAGTTCCACCACGTAGGCGGGCGAGTCGCCCTCGGTGTGCAGCGGCCATTTCCAGGCGAAATCCTCGGGCGTCTGCGCGAGGGCGGGCGCCGCGAGGCAGAGGGCAAGGCAGGCGATCAGGCGCAGGCGCATCAGCGGGATTCCTCGGTGCGGGGCGGGGAGGGCGCCAGCCAGCCGACGATGACCAGCAGCACGCCTACCGCCAGGAAGGAGGCGATGCCGGTGAGGTTGCCCAGGAACAGGCGGTCCACCAGCAGCAATTTGGCCAGCACGATGCCCTGCAGGGCCGCGCCCAGCCACCACAGCGGGCGCTGGCGCCGGCGCGAGCCCAGCACCCAGGCGACCACGCCGGCCACGCACCAGGTGATGGTGAGGCTGGCCTGGGCCAGGCGTTCGCCCAGCAGCGAGGGTCCCCAGTCCAGCCCGGCCAGCTGGTGGCAGGCACGCAGCACCAGCGAACTCAGCACCGCCACGGCCACCAACCCCCAGAGCACGCCCACCCCGCCGTCCAGGGCCTCGATGCGCCGCATCGTCGCCAGCAGGGCCACCAGGCCCGCCACCAGCATCAGCTCCAGCGGATTGAGCACCGGCACCCAGGCCAGCGGGGCGCTGTCGCCCGGCAGGAACAGGCCGAAGACACCGACCAGGGCCAGCACCGCGCCGCCCAGCCACAGCGAGACCGTGCGCCAGCCCGCGAACTCGGCGCCCAGGGGCCAGCCGGCCAGCGCCGGCCGCTGCACGGCGAGTGCCAGCCACGCCGCCAGCGGCAGCGCGAACAGCGGCAGGATCCAGCCATTGCCCAGGTCGAAGGCCTGGTCGCCCGCGATCACCAGGCTCAGGCCGGCGCCGAGCGTGGTCGTGGCCACCAGCACCAGGTGCGCCACCGGCAGGGCGCGCGACCGCGGCTCGCGCAAGGCCGCCAGCGTGGCCAGCGACGCGCCCAGGATCGGCCACCACAGCGCCTCGGCATGGGCGAACCAGTGCGGTGCCTGGCCGACCCAGCGCCCGTCCATGTCGGCGAAGCCGGCCAGCGCCAGCCACGGCAGGCAGGCGATGCCGGCCAGCGTCGCCCAGCCCGCGCGCGGCCAGGCCATCGGCCGGCGCAGCGCGGCGCCGAGCACGGCGGTGATCGCCGCGAACATCGCGTAGGCGACCGCGTCGGCCTGCGGCTGCAGGTTGACGGCGATTTCGCGCAGGCCCAGCAGGAACCACCACATCAGGCCCCACAGGAACAGCAGCACCGGCAGCACCCGGAAGCGGCCATCGCGGTCGTGCAGCCAGGCGGCGCCGAAGGCACTGAGCGCCAACAGCGCCAGGTTGAGCGCGAAGCCGTTGAGCACGAAGCGGTCGCCGTAATCCACGCGGTGGTCGAACAGGCTGACGCACAGCGCGCCTGCGGCCAGCATCAGCAGCATCAGGCCGGCCCAGCGCGTGAGCGCGCGCTGCTGGCGCAGGCCCAGCCAGACCATGCCCAGGCCCTGCAGCGCCCAGGCCGCGGAGGTCCAGCGTGCCTCCAGCGCCAGCGGGATGGCCAGGGTGGCGAACACCACGCCCATGGCGGCGGCGCTCTGCGCCAGCGTGCGCAGGCGCGGATTGCGGATCGCCCAGGTGCCCAGGCCGGCGTAGATCGCCGCCACCGCCACGGCGCTGGCCGCCAGCGGCAGGCGTTCGCCGTCGAGCAGGGCCACCTGCATCGGGAAGGCCAGCAGCGGCGTGCCGAACAGCAGGGTGCCGTCCACCTTGCCGTTGCGATCGCGCCCGGCCAGGGCGTAAAGCACCGGGATGGCGACGTAGAACAGGAAGAACAGCACCAGGAAGGGTTCGACCGTGTTGAACAGCTCGGGCCGGTAGTACTTCGCGCCCCACAGCCCGCCGATGGCGAAGGTGAAGGCCCAGCCCACCAGGTTCAGCGCGCGCCAGGGCTTCTTCCAGGCGATGCCGAACACGGCCGCGTTGAGCACCGCGTAGTAGCTGAACAGCGCGACGTGGTTGCCGGTGCCGGTCGAGATCAGCACCGGCGCCAGGTAGCCGCCAATGAAGCCCAGCACGGCCAGCGCCACGGCGTCCTGGCGTTCGCCCAGCACGCTGGCGCCGGCCACGCGCACTCACACCCGGCCTACGGCCGCGCCCGCGGGCAGCACGCCGTAGTAGCGGAAGGCCGCGAACACAACCAGCAGCAGGATGCCGATCGCGCCGCCCTGCAGGCTCAGGCCGAAGGCCGGGCGCTCGGGCGCGCTGCGCAGGCCCCAGACCAGGCCGGCGATGGCCGCGGCGGCGATGCCCGCCAGCCGCAGTTCGATCGGCAGGGTGAGCCAGCCGGCGTCGGCGGCGTACTTCAGTGCGCTGGCCACGCCGAACATCAGCACCAGCAGGCCGATCTTGACCGGCACGTTCCCTTCGAACAGCCAGCCCTTGGCGAGGGCGACCAGGCGCTCGAGCGGGTCCGGGTCGACCGGGGCCGCGGGAATGGCCGGCGCCGGGCTCGAAGGTGCCGGCGGGGCGGCCGACGCGGCGGCGGGCAGCATCGGCGGCCCGGCGGGCGCGGCGGCCGGGGGAGGCATCGGGGTGGCGGCCTCGAGGGGCGTCGATTCGCGGGTGGCCGGCGGGGCGGACGCCAGCGCGGGCCGGGGTGTCGCGGCGGCCGGGGGCGCAGGGGCAGTCGCCACGGGCGCCTCGGTGCGGGGCGGGGCCTCGGTGGCGGGAGCGGTGGCGGGACGTCGCGTTCCGGCTTCCAGTCGCGCCAGGCGCTGGTCCAGCGCGGCGATGCGGCTGCGCTGCTTGAGCACCATGCCCAGCAGGGCGCCTGCCAGGCCTCCGAAGGCGAAGCCGAAGACCCATCGGCTGTCGGCCATCATCGCCAGGCCGAAGATCGCGCCCAGTATCCCCAGGATCCAGCCCATGCACCGCTCCCCACGTGGCGTTGCCGGAGTGTATGCCGGGGGGCGGGGGCGCGTGAACGCCGGGGCAGGGCCGGCCGCGCGCGCCGGGCCCGAAAAAACGAAAGGCCGGCGCGAGGCCAGCCTTTCCGGGATCCGAATTGGTCGGGGAGACAGGATTTGAACCTGCGACTTCTACGTCCCGAACGTAGCGCTCTACCAGGCTGAGCTACACCCCGAGGGATTCGAGCCGCGCATTCTAGTGGCCGGGCCGGGCTTCGGCAAGCCCGCGCGGGCCGTGAGGGCCGGCGGACGGCGCCCGCGCGGCCCCTGCCGCTAGAATGCGCCGGTTCCGCCTTGGAGTGATCCCTTGATCAAGCCCCGCACCCCGCCCGGTGTCATGGAGCTGCTGCCCCGTGACCAGATCGCCTTCCAGCGCATGCTGGACGTGATCCGCCGCAACTACGAACGCTTCGGCTTCCTGCCGGTGGAAACGCCGGTGTTCGAGCTCAGCGAGGTGCTGCTGACCAAGACCGGCGGCGAGACCGAGCGGCAGGTGTACTTCGTGCAGTCCACCGGCGCGCTGGAGAAGGGCGGCGAAGGCCTGCCCGAGCTGGCCCTGCGTTTCGACCTCACCGTGCCCCTGGCGCGCTACGTGGCCGAGCACGAACACGACCTGGCCTTCCCGTTCCGGCGCTACCAGATGCAGCGCGTCTACCGCGGCGAGCGCGCCCAGCGCGGGCGTTTCCGCGAGTTCTACCAATGCGACATCGACGTGATCGGCAAGGACGGCCTTTCGCTGCGCCACGATGCCGAGATGCCCGCCGTCATCAGCGCGGTGTTCACCGAGCTGGGCGTGGGCCCGTTCACCATCCAGCTCAACAACCGCAAGCTGCTGCGCGGCTTCTTCGGCGCCCAGGGCATTCCCGCCGGCGAGCGCCAGGCGCTGGTGCTGCGCGAGATCGACAAGCTCGACAAGCGCGGCGCCGAGGCGGTGCAGGCGACCCTGGTGGGCCCGGACTTCGGGCTGGCGCCGGAGGTGGTCGCGCGCATCATGGCCTTCGTGCAGTTCCGCTCCTCCGGGCATGCCGAAGCCATGGCCATGCTCTCGACGCTCCGGGCCGAGGGCGAGGCCGCCGGCAATGCCGACCTCGCGGCCGGCGCGGCCGAACTGGCCGAGGTGCTGGCCCTGCTCCGGGCCCAGGGCGTGCCGGAAAGCAACTACGCGGCGAACTTCTCGATCGCGCGCGGGCTCGATTACTACACCGGCACCGTGTACGAGACCACGCTCGACGCGCACCCGCAGATCGGCTCGGTCTGCTCGGGCGGCCGCTACGAGGACCTGGCCAGCCACTACACCCGGTCGCGCCTGCCGGGCGTCGGCATCTCGATCGGCGCCACGCGCCTGTTCTGGCAGCTGCGCGAGGCCGGCCTCCTGTCCGGTGCCGACAGTTCGGTGGACGTGCTGGTCGGCCTGATGGACGAAGCACGCCTGGACGACAGCCTGGCCATCGCCGGCCAGCTGCGTGCCGCCGGCATCAATACCGAAGTGCAGCTCGAGGCGAAGAAGGTGGCCAAGCAGTTCCAGTACGCCGACCGGGCCGGCATCGGCTTCGTGGTGCTGCTGGGCGAGGACGAGGCCGCGCGCGGCGTGGTTTCGGTGAAGGACCTGCGCCGCCAGGCCCAGTTCGAGGTCGGCCGCGGCGAACTGGCCGCCGCCCTGCGGGTCGAGATCGAACAGCAGCGCGCGATGGGGGCGAAGGCATGAAGCCGATCCTGCTCGACGGCCGGCACCTGAGCCGGGCCCAGGTGGCGGAGATCGCCCACGGCGCGCCGGTCGCGCTCGACCCGGGCCAGCTGAAGGCGGTCGCCCGCGCCGCCGATTTCCTGGCCGAGCAGGTCACCCGGCAGGAACCCATCTACGGCGTGTCCACCGGGTTCGGCAGCAACGCCGACAAGCTGCTGGGCGCGCACCGCGTTCGCGACGGCCTGCCGGGCGACCCGGGCCGCACCGACAGCGTGCTCGAGGAATTGCAGCACAACCTCATCGTCACCCATGCCGTGTGCGTGGGCGAACCCTTCCCGGCGACGGTGGTGCGGGCCATGCTGGCCATCCGCATCAACACCCTGATGATGGGCCACTCCGGCATCCGGCCGCAGGTGCTCGAGGCGCTGGCGGCGATGCTCAATGCCGGGATCGTGCCGGTGGTGCCGCGCAAGGGCTCGGTCGGTGCCTCGGGCGACCTGGCGCCGCTGTCGCACCTGGCCATCGTGTTGCTGGGCGGCGGCGAGGCCTTCCTGGGTGGCGATCGCCTGCCCGGCGCCGAGGCCCTGCGCCGCGCCGGCCTGGCGCCGGTGAAGCTGTCGCACAAGGAAGGCCTGGCGCTCAACAACGGCACCGCGCAGATGCTGGCCACGGCCGTGCTGGCGATCGAAACCCTCGAAGAGCTGTGCGACACCGCGGACCTGGCCGCGGCGATGACGCTCGATGCCTTCGCCGGCCGCCTGCGCGCCTTCGACCCGCACGTGCACGCCCTGCGCCCGCACCCGGGACAGGTGCACGTGGCGGACCAGCTGCGCCGCCTGCTGCAGGGCTCGACCCTGTCCGACATCGCCTACCACCTGGTGCCGCGCTTCCGGCCCTGGCAGCCCGGCAGCTGGGATACGCCGGCGCAGCAGGCGCTGGGTTTCGACATCGGCTGGGACTGGGTGCCGTTCTCCCAGCGGCATGGACGCGAGCGCTTCTACCAGCGCTTCCGGCCGTTCCGCGGCGGCAAGAAGCATCAGCCGCAGGACAGCTATTCGCTGCGCTGCATCCCGCAGGTGCACGGCGCGGTGCGCGATGCGCTCGAGCAGGCCAAGCGGGTGGTGGACGTCGAACTCAATGCCGTCACCGACAACCCCCTGCTGTTTCCGGGCCTGGAGGGCGCGCGCAACATCGAGGACCAGGTGGTGTCGGCCGGGCACTTCCACGGCATGCCCCTGGCCCTGGTGCTGAGTTATCTCAAGGCGGCGATCCCCGTGCTGGCCTCGATTTCCGAGCGTCGCCTCAACAAGCTGGTCGACCCCGCCACCAACGACGGCCTGCCGGCCTTCCTGATCGGCAACGAGGACGGCACCGAGAGCGGCTTCATGATCGTGCAGTACACGGCCGCGGCACTGGTGAACGACCTGGCCAGCCGCGCCCACCCGGCCAGCGTGTATTCGATCCCGACCAGCGCCAACGCCGAGGACCACGTGTCCATGGGCGCCAACGAGGGCCGGCACGTGCTGGAGATGGCCGAGGACCTCGCCCACGTGCTCGCGCTCGAGCTCTACACCGCGGCCCAGGCCCTGGACTACCGGCGCGACACCATCAACGCCGCGCGCCAGCTGGCCGCGGGCGGCGATGCCCGCGCCCTGGCCGCGAAGGTCCAGGGCGCACCGGCGCCCGGGTCCGCCGACTACCCGGGATTCCTGGCGGAGGTGGAGGGATTGCGCGCCGAGCTGGCCGCGTCGGCCGGCTTCGAGCCGGGCCAGGCGGTGCAGGCCGCCTGGGCGGCGCTGCGCGAGGCGATCCCCTTCATGGGCCGCGACCGCGCCATGGATGGCGACGTCGCCACCGCCGTGCGCCTGGTGCGCGAAGGCCGCCTGTTGCAGGCCGCGCGCGCCGCCCTGTCCTGAGGCCCTTGCCTTGCCCGTCGCGGGAGCGCCCTGGGGCGCGATCCCACGCCGGCTGGCCGCGTCGCCCGGCGCGGGCCGCGCCTGAAGGCATTGCTAGGGCTG